>JBEAQW010000193.1:0-5705 GCA_041163725.1 Planctomycetota bacterium | reverse complement strand
TGGGAGTACCCGAGCCAGCACTACGACAGCCCCGCGATGCGCGAGGCGCAGAAGAAGCAGCGGCTCCACCGCGGCGAGGAGCCGCGCGCGATCGAGATCCAGGGCGACGCCGTCGTCGGCTCCGGTTCGATGCAGGGCGACAAGGAGTACACGGGTGCGACGCCATCCTGGGTCATCTGGCAGCTGCTCTCGCGCTACACGCGCGAGAACGATGTCGTCGTCGATCCGATGTGCGGCTCGGGCACCACGCTCGATGTGTGCCGCGACCTGAAGCGGCGCGGCGTCGGATTCGATCTGAATCCGCAGCGCCCCGAGATACAGCGCAACGACTCTCGCAGGCTTCCGCTCGAGAAGGAGAGCGTGGACTTCGTGTTCATCGATCCCCCCTACTCGACGCATGTCGACTACTCCGACGACGCGCGCTGCATCGGCAAGCTCGACTCGGGCGGCGAGGACGGCGGCCGCGCGTACTACCGCGCGATGGAGGATGTCATCCGCGAGATCCACCGCGTGCTGCGGCCGGGCCGCTACATGGGGCTCTATGTCAGCGACTCGTGGCGAAAGAGGAAGGGCCAGAAGGGCGGCGAGTTCATGCCCATCGGCTTCGAGCTCTTCGCGATCATGCGCAAGTACCTGACGCCCGTCGACATCATCTGCGTGGTGCGCCACAACAAGAAGCTCTCCTTCGGCAACTGGCGCAAGGCCGCCGAGGAAGGGAACTTCTTCCTGCGCGGCTTCAACTACTGCTTCATCTTCAGGAAGATGTGACGCGCGAAGGCGGCCGACGGATCACAGCGCGAGCACACCGGTCGAGTCGCCGAACGCATCGATGCGCGCGCCGACGGCCTGCGCGATCCCGACATGGAGGTTGCAGAGCGGCGTGCCCTTCGCGCAGGCGGCGATGCCTCCGCCGCGGTGGCCGAGCGCCTTGCCGCCCGCAACGAGGATGGGCAGGTCGTCGTGGTTGTGCCGGTTGCCGTCGCCGATGGCGCCGCCGTAGAGCACGATCGTCGAGTCGAGCAGAGGACGGCCGTTCTCGCGCGCGCGCGAGAGCGCGCGGAGGAACGCGGCGCAGCGCTCGGTCTGGAAGCGGTTGATGGCGGCGAAGTGCGCGAGCTTGTCGGCGTTGTTCGCATGGTGCGAGACGTCGTGGTGCCCGTCGGTGACGCCGATCTCGCGGTAGGCGCGGTTCGATCCCTCGTTCGCGAGCATGAGCGTCGCGACGCGCGTCGAGTCTGTCTTGAACGCAAGCGCGAGGACCTCGCCGAGAAGGTCGAGCCGGCGCGCCATGTCGACCGGCTCGAACTCGAACGACGGGATCGCATCCTTCGCGTCGAGCTGCGCCATCGCGTCGTCGGCGAGCCGCCGCTCGAGTTCGCGCACGCCCTCGAGGTACTCGTCGATGCGGGCGCGGTCGTCGCGTCCGACTTCGCGCGCGAGCCGACGGGCCTCGGCGACCGCACCGTCGAGAATCGAGCGCCGCGCACGCAGACGCGCCGCCGACGCCTCGGGGTCCTCGCCGCGGCGACCGAAGATCCGCTCGAACGCCGCGCGCGGATCGGTCTCCTTTCCGTTCGGCAGGCTCTCCGACTTCCAGGAGATGTTGGCGCTGTATGCGCACGAGTAGCCGGAGTCGCAGTTGCCGGCGGTCATCGCGGGTTCGCTGCCGAGTTCGAGAGAACGCAGCCGCATGGCGACGCGCTGCCGCTCGAACGCGTCGGCGATCGCCTGATCGACGGAGCGGCCCGCCTTGATGTCGTCACCCGCCGTCTTGCGCGGCTGCGCACCGGTCAGGAAGCACGCCGCGCTGCGCGCGTGGTCGCCGGGGCCGTCGCCGTTCGCCTCCGCGTTCCGGTGACGCAGACCCGTGTAGACCGTGATGTCGCGCTGGAACTCGGCGAGCGGCGCGAGCGTCGGCGACGGAATCCAAGCGCCATCCGCGCCTTGCTGCGGCTGCCACTCCTTCACATTCACGCCGTTCGGAAAGAAGAGGTAGGCGACGCGCGCGATGCGGCCCGCCGCCTCGGCCGCGATCGGCGAGGCGCTCGCCGCGCGCGCGATGCCGCGCGGCATCATCGCCTCGAGCCACGGCAGCGCGAGCGTGACTCCGACTCCGCGGAGGACGGTGCGTCGGTCGATGAGCGGTGGTCGCATGGGTGGACTCTAGCCTGTGATCGGGGAAAGTCCGCGTCTAGCGCTCGGCTTTCGCGAGCATCCAGCGCGTGCGGAAGGCGTCCGAGAGCACGATGCCCTCGACGAGCGCGGCGAATGAACCGGTCTCCGCGGCGCGCGCCGCGAGCGCGTCGATGAGGGGCTCGTCGGCTTCGGAGGTGCCGCGTCCGAGCGCGTACACGAGCAGTTGCCTCGCGATCGAGCGCTCGAAGGCGCGGTTTCGTGCCAGCAGGTCGGCGAGTCCGGAGACTCCGCGGAGGATCGAGCCGTCCGGAAGTTCGGCGCTGTCGTCGAACCCCTGACGCAGCCGTCCATCGGGCGCACTCGACTCGAAGGCGAGACCGAACGCATCCATGCGGACATGGCACGAGGCGCAGTCGGGATTCGCGCGGTGCAGCGCCATGAGCTCGCGGATCGTGGCGCCACCCGCCGCGGCACCCTGCTCGGGCAGCTGCGGCACGCCGGGCGGCGGTGGCGGCGGCGCATCGTCGAGGATCGCCTGCAGCACCCACTTGCCACGCTTGACCGGACTCGTGCGCGTCGGGTTGCTCGTCGCGACGAGCACGCTCGCGTGACCGAGCACGCCGCTTCCGCGCGCGGGGTCGACCTCGCGCGGCTCCCACGCGTCGCCTGTTGGCACGGCCAGACCGTAGTGCGCCGCGAGCCGTGCGTCGACATGGGTCGTTCGCGACTCGAGCAGCGCGCGCAGCGGTCGCGCACCGGTCACGATCCGATGGAAGAGATGCTCGGTCTCCAGGCGCATCGAGACGAGCAGCGCGCCGTCGATTCCGGGAAACAGCGTGGGATCGAGCTGCCGCGTCTCAAGCCCGTCGATGCCGAGCCACTGCGTGGCGAAGCGTTCGGAGAGACTGTGCGCGCGTGGATCGGCGAGCATGCGGCGGACCTGCGCGACGATCGCCTCGTCCTGCGCGAGTGCGCCCGATTGCGCGACCTGCCGGAGCTCCGCATCGGGCACGCTCGACCAGAGGA
The DNA here is from genome assembly GCA_041163725.1 of Planctomycetota bacterium. Lineage (GTDB taxonomy): Bacteria > Planctomycetota > Phycisphaerae > Phycisphaerales > SM1A02 > QWPT01. The sequence continues at coordinate 2,543 of JBEAQW010000193.1, read as the reverse complement.
AGAATGCAAGGCGCGAGGCGAGATCGTTCGCGGCGATCGGCTGCCGACCGACGGCCTGCGGATCGGTGGGCAGCTCGACGCGAAGGAGGAAGCGCGGATCGGCGAGGAGCGCCGTCACGAGCGTCCGCAGCTGCGCGTCGTACGCGGCACCCTTCCCCGCGCCCTCGCGCGCGGTGGATGCGAGCGCGTTGGCCTCGCCCTGCGAGAGCGGACGGCGGAAGAGCTCTTCGCCGAATCGTTCCGCGACACGCCGAAGCCGGAGAATGTCCGCACCTTCGCCCCCGATCGCGCTCGCACGCCGCTCGAACGCCGTCGCGGGCGCGGGACCGAGAGGCCCTTCGATCGCGATGCGCGCAATGCCGAGGTTCCGATCGCGTCGCTTCGGGTCCTCGTTCTTCGGATCCCAGAAGTCGTTGGTGAATCGTGCGACGACTGCATGGTTTCCGGGCTCGAAGTCGACTTCGAGCGACACCGTCTGCCGTGAGCCCACGGGCGCCGTGATCGACGCCTCGGCGACGATCTGCCCGTCGACGAGAACGGCGAGTCGTGGATCCTCGTCTCCCGCGAACTGCCCGCAGGCATCGACGATGACTGCGAATCGCCCGCCGCGGTCGACATCGAACCGGGCTCCGAGCGTCCCGACGGACGCAATCCCCGCGACGCCGTCGTAGGTGCCGCCCGGGCCAGCGCGCTCGAGTTCATGCGCGGGCACCGCACGCATGCGGGACCACGAATCGGGCGGAACGCACTCCCCCGCGATCCGCTCGGCGGCATCGAGGTACTTCTCGATCAGGAGCGGCGGAAGCGCGAGCGTCGACGCCGTCGTGTCGAAACCCTCGCCGATCTCGTCGGCGGGAAGCAGTTCGCGCGCGAGCGACGCATCGACCCCGAGCACATCGCGCACGGCGCCCGCGTACTGCGCGCGGTTCAGCCGGCGCGCGACCGCGACCTCGCGGATACGCGGCGGTGCGACCAGATCGATGGCGACGACTGCCGCCCGGTACTCGTCGTCGCCCGGGCGCACTGGCTCATCGGCCGGCGGCATGTCGCGCCGTGCGAGTCGCCGGCGGATGTCGCGCAGCGCGGACTCCTCGATTCGCCCCGCCTCGATCGCCCTCGCGAGATCGAGACCGCCCTTCGCGCGCGCGCCCTCGTGGCAGTCGACGCAATGCGTCGTCAGAAGCGGTCGGATCTCCGCAGGCAGCGAGAGCTCCGCCACCTGCACGGCCGCGGCCAGGGTTCCGAGGATGAGCGCGGACGCCATCATCGCGCGCTCAGCGTGGGATCGCCACACGGAACGGAACCGCCGGCAGCATCGCGCCGTTCACGAGGTTCGCGCGCTCCGGATTGTTCTGCCACGCATATGCGACCTCGCGCGGCTCGGTGACGCCATCGGCCTCGACGACCACGGTGCTTCCATCGATGCGAGCCCGCGCCCAGACGAACCGTCCGTCCGCTCCCGCGAGCGCGAACCCACCCGGCTCCGAGCCATCCCGAAGGAGGAGCTGCGAGGCGTTCGCGAACGCGCAGACGACGCGCGCGCCGTCGCGCTTCGCGGACGCGAGTTCAGGGCCCTTCCACGCGACCGCCGCCTCGCCGTAGACGGTGTTGCGCGCCCACGACGAGAGCCGTTCGCCCACCTCGCGCTTGCGCCGCGGATGGATGTCCTTCGCCTCGCCGAGATCGGTCGCGGAGATCATGCCACCCCGGCCGTCGGCGGCGCCGCGGAACTGCGCCTCGCGCAGGAAGGCCCAACCACCCTGCGCAGGCTCGTTCTCCGCGAAGTCCATGAACGCCGCGAGCTGCACGATGCCCCACGCCATATCCGGGTTGCCCGACTTCGCGCGCCAGCTGTTCATCAGCAGCGGGAGAAGCTTGCGGTACGCATCGGGCTCGCCCGCATTCGACTCGCCCTGGTACCAGATGGCGCCACGCACCGGATACGCGATGCACGGCGCCATCATCGCGTTGTAGATCGCGGCAGGCTCATGCGGTTCGGTGCCCGGTTCCTTCGAGACATCGCGCCGCGCGGGCAAGGGCATGCGCGGAATGCCGCCGCCGCGATGCCACTTCCACGCACCCGCGAGGTCGATCGTGCCGCCGTTGCGGGTGGCGAGCGTCATCGGTCCGTTCGCGAGACCTCCCTGGCCCGCCATGTCGAGCGCGGCGATGACCATGCGGTGCGTGCCCGCGGCGAGCCCCGCGGCCAGCGCGTACCGCCGCGGCTGCGTCCAGTTGTTCATCGTCGCGCCGATGAGTTCGCCGTCGATCCAGACACCGTCGCAGTCGTCGATCGCGGGCAGCGAGAGCAGGAGTTCCTTGCCCGCGAGTCCCGCGGGAACCTCGAAATCGCGGGCATGCCAGACGATCCCGTCGAACTGCGCAAGCGCCGGATCGAGCGCGGGGAAGAACGCCGGCAGCGTGCCGTCACGCCAGCCTCCGGCACCGGCCCCGAGCCCATCCCCGTCGAGCGACGCAAGCGCCTCCTTGTCGAGTTCGCGCACGGCCGCCCAGTAGGCATCGACTTCGGTCGCATGGCGCGC
>JBEAQW010000192.1:0-12757 GCA_041163725.1 Planctomycetota bacterium | reverse complement strand
CGGGACGGGCCCTCGAGCCGCTCCGGATCGCACATCGCCTGCTGGATCGGTGTCCGCATGTCGGGCGGCGAGAGCTGCGCGAGCACCGAGCCGTCGAGGTACTCGACGAATCCGTGCACGATCGACTGCGGATGGATGATCGCCTCGAGCCGATCGGCGCCGAGGCCGAACAGCCAGTGCGCCTCGATCAGCTCCAGCGCCTTGTTCATCAGCGACGCGCTGTCGATGGTCACCTTCGCGCCCATGCGCCAGGTGGGGTGTGCCAGAGCGTCATCGACCGTCGCACGCGCCATCTCCTCGCGCGAACGCGTGCGGAAGGGACCGCCCGAAGCGGTGAGTACGACCCGACGGACCTCGTCCATCGCGGTCGAGGCCTTGAGGCACTGGAAGAGCGCGTTGTGCTCGCTGTCGACCGGGACGATGCGGATGCCGCGAGCGGCAGCGGCGGGCATCACGATCGCGCCTGCGGCGACGAGCGCCTCCTTGTTCGCGAGCGCGATGTCGCATCCGAGTTCGACCGCCTGAAGGACGGGCTCGATGCCCGCGGCGCCGACCATCGCGGCGACGACAAGATCACCCTCTCGCGCGAAGCGCGCAAGGAGCTCGCATGCGGCGCGCGGACCTCGCAGCACCTCCGTGCCTGCCGCGACCTCGATCGGAGCGTCGCCGTCGCTCACGGCGACGGCGCGCGCACCGAACTCGGAAGCCTGTGCGGCGAGCGCGGCACCGTTTGTTCGCGCTGCCAGACCGACGACCTCGAAGCGGGGATGCCCGCGTCGCGCAAGGTCGCGCACCACATCGAGCGCGCCGGTTCCGATGGAGCCGGTCGAGCCGAGGATGAAGATGCGCCGTCGGGTATCTGCCATCGGGAACTCGGACGGTGGTAGGTCAGCGCGCGCTCACGGGGACCCCGGGCGATGCGCCTGCCGTTCCGCCTGGACGCGAACTTCCGCGCTCAGTCGTCGCCGCCACCCTTCGGACGCTCACCCGGTGCGAGCTTGCGCACACGACCACCGTAGAGCGTTCGGGGCTTCGCAGCGGGCTTCGCCGCAGGCTCCGGTGCCGGTTTCGGCTGGGAGGAGGCCGACTTGGATTCGGCCTTTGCATCGGACGACTTCGCCGACGGCTTGCGCGAGTCGGAAGAGTCCCGGCCCGGGCGATCGCCTCGCGGGCGATCGGAGTCGGAGCGCTGCGAGGAGCGCTCCTTTCCTTCGCCATCGCGATCGCCGCGATCGCCGCGATTGCGGCCGCGACCACCACGACGACGGCGACGGCGCTTGCGGCCGCCGGATTCACCATCCGTGCCCTCGCTCCCGCCAGCTTCGTTCGACTCCGCGTCGGCGGACTCGTCGGTGCCGGCGTCATCGCCTTCATCGGTCGTGGTCTCGTCGGTCGTGGTCTCGTCGGTCGTGGTCTCGTCGGCGTCTCCCGAAGCGGCATCGTCGCCACGCGACTCATCATCACGGTCGCGGCGACCGCGGCGGCGACGCTTGCGCTTGCGGCGCATCTCGCCGTCACCGGTCTGCTCTGCAGGCTCCGCCTCCGGCTCGGGCTCCGGCTCGGGCACATCGAACGGAGGCTTGCCGTAGGCCTTGCGGAGCTCGTCGCCTTGCTCGCCCGTGAGAAGGGACTGGTGACCCTTCACCTCGATGCCGAGTTCGGCGCACTTCGCAAGGACCTCCTTGCTCGTGAGCTCCATCTCCTTCGCGATCGCGTGCACGCGGATCGGGTCGCTCGGTTCGCGCGGAGGCGCAGGTGGTGCCTTCGCGGCCACCTCGACGACCTCGCCATCGGATTCCACGCTGCCGGACTCCGCACCATCGGCGGTCGCTCCCTCCGTCGCGGCTCCATCACCACGACGACCGCGTCCTCCGCGGCGACGGCGGCGACGGCGTCGGCCGCCGCCCTCGCCCTCGCCGTCTTCATCAGAGCGCTTGTCCGACTTCTCGTCGTCGGCGCGACGCTTGGCCTCGACCTTCCTGGCCTCGACCTTCTTGGCCTCGACCTTCTTGGCCTCGAGTTCCTCGGCATCGAGTGCGTCGCTCAGACTCGGTTCCTCGTCGACGAGATCGGGTAGGTCCTCGAATCCGCCGGAGAGGATCATCGAGGTCGCATCGGCCGCCGCGGGCTTGCGGCGACGACGACGCCTGCGCCGTCCACCGCCCTCGCCGCGCGTCTCGGCCGCGCCGTCTTCGTCGCCGCGCTCCTCGTCGATCTCGGTGGGAAGGCTGGCGATCGCGGGCAGCTGCACCTTCTGGGGCCGGTCGAGCTCGACATCGGCGCCGCGCTGGTCGTATGCGTAGAGGTCCACGCGGTCGACGGCGATCGCATCGCTGATGCGGACCTCGATCCGCTTCGCGAAGAGGTCCTCGAGCTCGACGAGCGCGCGTCGCTTCCTCGAGAGCAGCACGCCGGCGACCTTCGCCGAGCAGACGACCTCGACGCGCGCGACCTGCGCCATGTCGAGCGTGCGCTGGATGCGCCGCATCGCGTCGCTCGCGACGGTGTCGGGCATGCGGATCTCGCCGAGGCCCTGGCAGTGCGGGCACTCCATGTAGTGCGTCTTGCGCAGGCTCGGTCGCATGCGCTGACGCGTCATCTCGACGATGCCGAACTCGCTGATCTGCGCGACCGTGGTCTTGGCGCGGTCCTTCTGGAAGTGCTTCCTGAGGCGGTCCTCGATCTCGCGGCGATGCTTGCTCGACCGCATGTCGATGAGGTCGTTCACGATCACGCCGCCGAGATCGCGCAGGCGGAGCTGACGGGCGATCTCGTCGACCGCCTCCTGGTTGGTCTGGAACGCGTTGGTCTCGCTGTCGCGTGCGCTGCGGGAACGGCCCGAGTTCACATCGATGGCGACGAGGGCCTCGGCCTGGTCGATGACGAGCGCGCCGCCCGAGGGCAGGGGCACCTCGCGGGCGTGGATCAGGTCGACCTGCCGCTCGACATCGAACGCATTGAAGATCGGTGACCGGCGATCCCAGAAGTGGACCTTCGCGGCCGTACGCGGGCTGACGACCTCGAGGAACGCCTTGGCGCGATGGAAGGAACTCTCGCTGTCGCAGACGATGCCGTCGACCGACGCGTCGATCGAGTCGCGGATCGTGCGGAGCAGGATGTCGCCCTCGGTGTAGAGCTGGCACGGTGCGCCGACGGCGCCCATGCGCTTCTCCATCACCTGCCAGAGCCGGGTGAGGTACTGGGCGTCGCGGGCGAGTTCGGTGCGCGTGGCCTCGAAGCCCGCGGTGCGGAGGATGAAGCCGAATCCGTCGGGCAGCTTGAGGCTGTCGAGGATCTTGCGCATCTTGCGACGGCCTTCCTCGTCACCCACCTTGCGGCTGACGCCGACATTGTCCATGTCGGGCATCATCACGAGCAGCCGGCCCGGGATGGACAGGTAGCTCGTGACGGTCGGACCCTTCGATCCGATGCCCTCCTTCAGCACCTGCACCGTGATCTCCATGCCGCGCTTCAGCGCGTCCTGGATCAGCGGGCGGGCGCGGCGCGGGATCTTCTTGCCGACCTTCTCGACCTTCTTGTCCTTGTCGTCGCTGTTGCGCGCGGCGGGGAAGTACTTGGGGTGGAGGTCGGAGATGTGGAGGAAGCCGTTGGCGCCCTCGCCGAAGTCGACGAACGCGGCCTGGATCGCAGGCTCGACATTGACGACGCGCGCCTTGTAGATCGAGCCGACATTCGTGCTCGTCGCGGCGCGCTCGGAGAAGAACTGCATCAGGCGGCCGTGCTCGAGGATCGCGATGCGCGTCTCGTCGCCGGGGACATCGTTCACGATGACCAGCTGGCTCGGCTTCTCGCCGCGATGCACCACGAGCGGATCGTCCTCGTCGGCCTCGACGGGCTCGGGCAGCGTCTCGAAGTCGCGCATCGAGGCGCGCGCGTATGCAGCCGCGGCGTCCTCCGCGTCGGCGAGCGCCTCCTGATCCGCCTGCGCGAGCGCGTCGCGCTCCTCGGGGGTCAGTTCGGGAGCAGCCTCCGTCTCGGCGGTCTGCTCGGCCTCGAGATCGTCCGCGTCGAGGAATCCGAAGCCCATGCCGGGGTCCGAGGCGAACTCGGGGGATCCTTCGTCGTGGTCGATTTCCGTGTCGGCGTCGGTGTCGGCGTCGGCGTCGGTGTCGGTGTCGGTTTCAGTACCGCCGTTGTCGGCGGCAGCGCCGGCGGCCTCGGCCTCTCGCGCATCCGGCTGCGCCGCAGCCTGTGTCGCGCCTTCTTCCCCACCTTCGATCATCGGAGTCTCCGGATCGGTCGGGGTCATCTGATTGTCGTTGTCCATCAATCCACTTCTCTCTGGCCGAGGCCAGGGTTGGAAGCGGTCGTCGCGTTCGATGGAGGCTGGGAGCACGGCTGCCGGATGTCGGCTACCGCGAGAGGCTCGGCGTGGCTCCGAAACGATCGGAGGTTCGCCTGCCGCGCGTCCGCTGCGGTCGAGGCCCGATCCATGGGTCCCTGCACAGCGCGGGGACGGCGGACTCGGGTCGTGCGCAGCGGCGCACGCGATGTTCCTTTCGATCACGGTTCGCGCGGAAGCGCGGCAGCCATGATCGCCCAGCCGTCCCGGACCACCGTGCGCGGCGCGTGAAACGCGGGCTCGCGCGAGGTCGTCCGTTGGGGAGCGCAGAGCGCTCGCGCCGACGGCTTCGTGTTTCGCATGTACGACCCCGACGGGGCTGCCCGCAGGTCCTGCGGGCTCATTCGGCGATCCAGCCGCCGAATGAATCGGGATCGATCTTTCTGAGTTCGTCGCGGAGGGTGTTGAGCACCTGCCGCTCGGAATCGAACGAGCCGACCTTCCGGGCGAGCTGTTCGCAGTGTTCGATGTCCACCGACCGGATCACCCGCTTGATGAGCGGGATCTGGCTCGGGACAAGCGACAGTGTACGCAGCCCGAGCCCAATCAGCAACATGGTGTAGATCGCCTCTCCGGCGATCTCACCACAGAGAGAAACGTCGATTCCGGCGCGACGGCCGGATCGGATGACCTGTTTCACGAGATACAGGACCGCCGGGGAGGCTCCGGTGTACAGATTGGCGACCCGTTCGTTCCCTCGGTCGACCGCCAGCGTGTACTGGATCAGGTCGTTGGTGCCGATCGAGAAGAACGCGCACTCGTCGGCGAAGGCGCGGGCGAGCAGGGCGGCGCTCGGCACCTCGATCATGATGCCGGTCTGGATGCTCCGGTCGAAGGGGATGCCCTCCTCGTCGAGCTCCTCGCAGACATCGTTGAGGATCATCTTGGCCTGGCGCAGCTCCATCAGCGTCGAGACGAGCGGGAACATCACCTTCAGGGGGCCGTGGCTCGAGGCGCGGAGGATCGCGCGGAGCTGCGTCTTGAAGAGCTCGCGGTTCTGGAGGCAGTAGCGGATCGAGCGTAGCCCGAGGAACGGATTGCGCTCGGGCTCGTGCGCGCGCTGCTGCGTGTACTTGTCGGCGCCAAGGTCGAGCGTGCGGATCGTGCATGGCCGACCGGCGAGCAGCTCGAGCGTGCGGCGGTAGGCCTGGAACTGCTCGTCCTCGCTCGGCTCATGGTCGTTGGTGAGATAGAGGAACTCGGTGCGGTACAGTCCGACACCGTCGCCGCCGTTGGCGAGCACGCTCTCGACCTCGTGCGGGAACTCGATGTTCCCGAGGAGCTGGATGCGCGTCCCGCACTTCGTGATCGCCTCGAGCGGCGCGGTCTCGCGCAGGAGCCGGCGATAGGTGCTGAAGCGGTCCTGCTGCGTTCGGTACTCCTGCAGCGTCCGCTCGTCCGGTCGGATGACGACGACGCCGGTATCTCCGTCGACGATGACGAGATCACCGTCCTCCGCGCGTTCCATGATGCGCTGGCAGCCGACGACGCAGGGAATCTCGACCGCGCGCGCCACGATCGATGTGTGGCTCGTGCGGCCGCCGAGATCGGTGGCGATGCCAAGCACCTTCGAGCGGTCCATGCCCGCGGTCTGCGAGGGCGTGAGCTCGTGGGCCACGACGATCACGCTCTCGTCGAGCTTCGACAGGCGGGACTCGTTCTCGCCCATCAGCTTGCCGAGCACGCGGCGCTCGAGATCGAGCACATCGTTCGCCTTCTGCCGGAACACCTCGTTGCCGATCGCCTTGAACTGCTCGGTCACCACGCGGAAGCCGTCCGCGACCGCCAGTTCCGCGTTGACGAGGTCGTTGCGGATCCGCTCGCGCATCGGTCCGAGCAGGGCGGGGTCCTGCGCGAGTCCGAGGTGGAAGCCGAAGATCTTGGCGGCCTCGGCGCCGAGCTGCTGCTCGGTGCGGTCGCGGAGCACGGTGAGATCGGCGATCGCCTCGCGCAGCGCGTCGTCGAGGCGCGCGAGCTCCGCGTCGACCTTGGTCGCTTCGATCGATCGTTGCGGAACATGCGTCTCCGCCTCGCCGAGCACGAACACGCGGCCGATGACGATGCCCGAGGAGACGGGAATCCCCTTCACCGTCTGCATGGGCTTCGGCTGGCTCGGCGTGATCGGCATCGTGGGGCGCAGTCTAGAGACTGTCGGGAAAGTCCGTCGGGCTGAGATTGCGCGCCGCGCGCCGAGGCGCGGAAATGCGATGGGCCGCGGCATCGCCGCGGCCCATCGCCGATGGTGCAGGTTTCTTACTGACCGTCCTTGACCTCGTACTCGGCGTCGATGACATCATCCTTCGCGCCATCCTTCGCGCCGTCCTTCGCACCGTCGCCGGTCGAGGCGCCCGCCTCGCCCGCGCCGGACTTGGCGGACTCGTACGAGATCTTGTGGAGTTCCTGGGCCGCCTCGTTGAGCGCGTCGAGCGACTTCTGGATCGCAGTCGGGTCGTCGCCCTTCACACGGTCCTCGACGTTCGAGATCGCGCTCTCCACGGTGCTGCGCGTCGCGGCGGGCACCTTGTCGCCGAGCTCGGTGAGCACCTTCTTCGTCGCGTAGACGACCTGCTCGGCCTGGTTGCGCAGGTCGACGAGCTCGCGGCGCTTCTTGTCGGCGTCGGAGTTCGCCTCCGCCTCGCGCTTCATCTTCTCGATCTCGTCCTTCGAGAGTCCCGACGAGCCGGTGATCTTGATCTCCTGCTTCTTGCCGGTGTCCTTGTCGGTCGCCGACACGCTCATGATGCCGTTCGCGTCGATGTTGAACTCGACCTCGATCTGCGGCGTGCCGCGCGGCGCGGCGCGGATGCCGGTCAGGTCGAACTTGCCGAGGCTGCGGTTGTCGGGCGCCATCGGGCGCTCGCCCTGCAGCACATGGATCGTCACCGAGTTCTGGTTGTCGGCCGCCGTCGAGAAGGTCTCCTTCTTCGAGGTGGGGATCGTCGTGTTGCGCGGGATGAGCGTGGTCATCACGCCGCCGAGGGTCTCGACGCCGAGCGAGAGCGGGGTGACGTCGAGGAGAAGCACATCCTTGACATCGCCGAGGAGCACGCCGCCCTGGATCGCCGCGCCGATCGCCACGACCTCGTCCGGGTTGATCGAGCGGTCGAGCGACTCGGACTTGAAGATCTCCTTCGCGATCTGCTGGACCTTCGGGATGCGGATCGAGCCGCCGACCATGACCACTTCCTGCACATCGCTCGGGCTGAGCTTGGCGTCCTTGAGCGCCTGCTCGCACGGTCCGCGCAGGCGGGTGAAGAGATCGGAGCACAGCTCCTCGAACTTCGCGCGGGTCACCGTCACCTGGAGGTGCTTCGGCCCGTTCTGGTCGGCGGTGATGAACGGCAGGTTGACCGTGGTCTCCATCTGGTTGGAGAGCTCGATCTTCGCCTTCTCCGCGGCCTCCTTGAGACGCTGGAGCGCCATCGCGTCCTTCGTGATGTCGATGCCTTCCTTCTTGCGGAACTCATCGGCGAGGAAGGTGATGACGCGGTCGTCGAAGTCGTCGCCGCCGAGGTGGCCGTCGCCGTTGGTCGACAGCACCTCGAACACGCCGTCGCCGACATCGAGGATCGACACGTCGAAGGTGCCGCCGCCGAGATCGAACACCGCGATGCGGGCGTTCTTCTTCTTCTCGAGTCCGTAGGCGAGCGCGGCCGCGGTCGGCTCGTTGATGATGCGCTCGACCTTGAGGCCGGCGATCTCGCCGGCGTCCTTCGTGGCCTGGCGCTGGGCGTCGTTGAAGTAGGCGGGCACCGTGATGACGGCGCGCTCGACCTTCTCGCCGAGGTAGTCCTCGGCGACCTTCTTCAGCTCCTGCAGCACGATCGCGCTGATCTCCGGGGGCGTGTACTGCTTGCCGCGGACATCGACCTTGACGAGGTCGTCGCCGCCGCCGAGCACCGCGTAGGGGACCATCTTCTGCTCGTTCGCGACCTCGTTGGCGCGGCGGCCCATGAAGCGCTTGATCGAGTAGACGGTGTTCTTCGGGTTCGTCACCTGCTGGTGGCGCGCGGGCTGACCGACGAGGCGTTCGCCCTTCTCGGTGAACGCGACGACCGAGGGGGTCGTGCGTGCGCCCTGCGCGTTGATGAGTACCTTCGGCTGACCGCCTTCCATGATGGCGACGCACGAGTTGGTGGTGCCGAGGTCGATGCCGATGATCTTGCCGGTGGGATTTGACATGGTGATTCGTAGTCCTTCCGCCCGGGAGGACCTCTCCGCGGGCCGTCGCGCAACGCAACCGCCGTGCCAGCCCGGACGGGGGTCGGATGGCACGGTAGGGGGGTCGAAGTGGCGATCGGGACGGGGATATCTGCCAAGTTGGCACCGCTCCGCGGCGGGCGCATGGGGTGCGTCGGGGTTGCTACCCTTCGGGGAATGTCATCGGATGGCCAGACACGCTCCTCCGCGCGCCCTCACGGGCTGGCGATCGATGTCGACGACCTTGAGCTTGCGTGCGGCGTGATGCACGACGCCACCAACCTCGCGGTTGCCGCGCGGAGGGACCTGCCCGCGGAGGCGATCGTCCGCAAGTCCGACGGGTCGGTGGTGACGGCGGTCGATGTGGCGCTCCAGGTCTACATCCTCAACCGCCTGCGCGAGGTGTTCGGCGAGGTCCCCACGATCGCGGAGGAGGATCTCGACTCACTGCGCGGGAAGCCGGCGGCGCAGGCGCACTGCCGGGCGCTCCTGGACGGGTGGGGGTTCGGAGCTGGGAGGAATGCCGAGGCGGAGATCGACTGGGCGCTCGGCTGCGGCGGCCTTGCGACGCCGACGCGCGGGCTCGAGTGGGTCTGGGTCCTCGATCCGATCGACGGGACGCAGGGGTTCGTCGACGGCGACCACTGGTGTCCCTGTCTCGCGCTGCTCCACCGCGGGGAGGTCGAGTTCGCCGCGAATGGTCACCCGACCGTGCGCGGCGGCGCGCTGCTCACGGCGATGAAGGGCGAGGGTGCCTGGTGGCATCCGCTCGAGGGCGGCGACTTCACGCGCGCGGAGGTGTCGCAGGAGCCGCTTGCGCCCACCGACGCGGTTCGCGTGGTTGCTCCGGCGCGTGCGAACGCGATGCAGCGGCGCGCACGCACCGAGGTCGGGCTTGCGACCGGACACCCTTGCGAGCTCGTCCACTCGGACAGCCAGGCGAAGTACGCGCATGTGATCGCGGGCGAGGCCGATGTCGCGTATAGCCGACGCGGTGGAGGGCCGGGGAAGTATGTGTGGGACCACGCCGGCGCCGTGCTCCTCGCGCGCGAGGCGGGTGCATGGGTCGGTGACACGGACGGAAGCGACATCGATCTCTCGCTCGGTCGGCGGCTCGGTGGTAACCGCGCGGTGATCTGCACGGCGCGCGGACTCGGCCCATCGATCGCCGCCGTGCTCGCGCAGCGCGACATCGAGGAAGGGCATGTCGGCGCGGCGCGCGAGCCGGACCGCGGAGGAGCGGCGGGGTCGTGAACGCCTACCGGTGGCTCGCTCTTCCATCGGTGCTCGCGTTGGTCGTCCTCGTGGCATCGCAGATCCTGACCGACCGCATCGGCGCGCTGCAGTTCCTCTGGTGGACGCCGCGCATCGCGCTCGCGGTGCCTGCGTTCACGCTGCTCATGCTCCTCCTCTTCGCGGCTTGGATCCTGCGCGCCCCGGTGCGCGCGCGGCGCGAACTTGCCGCGGGCGTCGGCGCCGCACTTCTCGTCGGCGTCTGGTGCACCTGGAGCGACTGGGGATTCGCCCGTGCGCCGGACGGCGATGCGTTCCGGTTCGCGCACTGGAACGCTTGTTCCGTGAACCGTGAGGAGGCGCCGAAGGCGATCAATGCGATCATCGCGTTCGATGCGGATGCGGTGCTGCTGACGGACCCCGGTGCGGCGTTCTCGGGTGACGGTGCAGCCCGGCTCGAGGAACTCGGCTACGCCATCCACCGCGCGGGGCGCTTCGCGATCATCTCCCGTGCGCCCGTCGTCGAGGCGACCCCCATCTACTCGGCGCGCGGGCGATCGCTGTCGAGGTTCGTCCTCGCGACCGCGCAAGGTCGGCTTGCGATCGATGCGGTCGATCTTCCGAGCGAGACCACGATGCCCCGGTACATCTCGGTGAGGAACTTCGTCGCGGAGGTCGAGCCTCTTCGGGGGGAAGCCGCCGATCTGGTCGTGGGCGACTTCAACATCACGAGGGGAAGCGCGTCGCTCTCGCTGCTCGCGCCTGGCGCGGTCGAGGCATTCGCGGCGTCGGGCGCGGGGTGGGGCGGGACCTTCCCCCGCGAGTGGCCTCTGTTCGCGATCGATCAGACGCTCGTGAATCCGGGGTGGAAGGCGCTGCGGTCGCGGATCGTGGATCCCGGCCTGACGAGGCACCGGGCGCAGCGCGTCGATCTCGTATCCCGTGCGATCAACTGAGGAGTCCGCCTGCGAGGGAAGCGCGTCGAGCGATCAGCGCGCGGAGCGATCAGCGATCGTCCTGCTTCGCGTCGATCAGTTCCCAGAGCGTTCGGTAGACGATGGGTGGCTCGTAGAACCCCACACCCAGTGGAATGCGGTCGAGGATCTCCCGGCCGACATCGGCGCGCCAGTCGACATGCGTGTCGCCGAAGAGGCGGTTGGCGCCTGTGATGTGGTTGAAGTCCGACCGCGTTCGCATGCCGTCCGTGGCGAGCACGAGATCCGGTCGCATGGGGTTGCGGAGGCGCTTGCCGTCGACGGGATCGATCGGGCTTCTGTAGTGGTAGTTGCAGAACGCGGGCGTTCCAGGCTCCGTGTCGAGCATGTAGCCGCCGATCTGCGACGCGTATCGGGAGTGTGGGTGCTCGCCCTTGTGGCACGGGCAGTAGAGGAGTTCGGTGTCCGGCAGGTAGCCACCGAGCGGCGCCGAGTTCATCAGGCGTCCGAGTCCATCCACTTCCTCGCCGTTGGCGCTGGTCAGGATCATGCCGTCGGAGTAGCGGGGGTTGTTCGTCTCGACGGCCTCGAGTGCGGGAAGGCGCTCGGAGTTGTCGTCGAGGTAGCCGACGATCGCCGCGCCGACCTGGCGCAGATGGTTGGCGCAGCGGAGTCGGTCCGCCGCCTGGCGCGCGCGGGAGATCGAAGGCATGAGCAGGCCGGTGAGAAGGGCCACGATCGAGATGACGACGAGCATCTCGACGAGCGTGAAGCCGCTCCGGACGGAATGGCTCGGACGGGCGGCCAGAAGACAGCGGCTCCGCGCAGGGAGGGGTTCGGACCCCATTCCGCCGTGCGGCAGGCGAGTCAGGTGGTTGCTCGGTCGCATTGCGCCGTTCACTTGCAACCTCGGTCTGGTCTTCGATCGCAACCCAGGTGCCTGAGGCGGCAATGGGTTTGGACTCTTCTTCCAAGATAACTCCCGCTTTCGCATTGGAAAGGGTTTGAGTTTGGAATTCGGGAGGAAGTCGGGTAGCGTTTTCCGTGCTCGGACGAGGTCCTGGGAGGGTTCTCGTGCCGCGCAGTACGAGCGGAAGGGCCATCCGAATCGGATCGGATCGAGGCCCGATGCCCGATCGAACGGTCGCACCAGCGCGAGGAGCCGCGGCGCATGGAGCAGCAGAGGGACGATTTCGAGCTCATGCAGCGGGTCGCGCGCGACGACGAGGGCGCGATCGGGGAACTGTACGCTCGCTTCGGAGCGCTGGTGTACCAGTCCGCGAGGCAGGTCCTTCGATCCCGTGCCGAGACCGAGGACGCGGTTCAGGAGGTGTTCGTTCGCCTCTGGCAGACAGCGGATCGGTTTGATCCGCAGCGTGCGAAGCTCGTCACCTGGGTCATGCTCATTACAAGGCGGCATCTGATCGACCGCCTGCGCCGCAAGGCGGCCCGGCCCGAGCGTGCGCTCTACGAGGATGTGCGTGGCGGCGAGGCTCGATCCATCGACAGGGGAACCCGGGACTCGGGTGCGGGTCTGGAAGAGACCGCGGAGGGCCATGAACGGCTCCGCAAGCAGCTCTCCCGGCTGCCTGAGCTCCAGCGGACGGTGATCGAGCGGGCCTATCTCCAGGGGTTTAGCCTCCGGGAGATCGCGGTGCAGCTCGACGCGCCCCTCGGAACGGTCAAGAGTGCCCTGAGTCGCGGGCTGAACAAGCTCCGAGAGTTCGAGGCGGGGGGTGAGGGTCATGGCTGACGGGGGCTGGGCGGCTCTGAAACCCGATCGGAACGGAACCCGCCCATTCGCGGGCTTGCCTGCAACAGCCTCGGACGGTGCTGCGTATCGGCCCGCCGTAGGACAGTTTGCGCGTTCCGCAGGAGAGGTTCCCTGTGGGTGTGTTCAGCGCGTTCGACTGGGTCTTGCCTCTGGCGGGGCTCTTGGTGAGACTTTGCGGCACGGGGTTTCTTCGGGCGTTCCTGAGTTTCTTCGAGTCGCCTGCTTCGAGCGGAAATCGACGCGCTTGATGCC
>JBEAQW010000191.1:0-5650 GCA_041163725.1 Planctomycetota bacterium | reverse complement strand
CATCGGCAGCATCACCGAGGGCACGACGCTCAATGTCGATACCACGGGGATGAGCGTGGCACAGCAGGCCGCCTCTGTCAGTACTTCGTCGCTCGTGCTTCTGGCCGATGCGGTGGTCGCTGCGAACCAGATCTTCACGGTCGACATCGATCTGACCGCGATGCCGGTTCCTGCGATCGGTCTGCAGGCCGCCGTCCAGTACGACACGGCTTATCTCGAGTATGTCCCGTCCGAACTCGGTATCGGCGGAACCGAGTTCCCCTTCACGATCCTCGAGATGCCGCTCGGCGACGACATGATCGCGTTCGCGACCGGCGTCGATCTCGGCGGCACGGGCAACGGCATCCTCTCGGGCAATGTCGCCCGCCTGACCTTCCGTGCCCTGCAGCCGATCTGCGATGCACGCGAACTCGTCTGGATCGCCCCGACTGGATTCAACAACCGCATCTCGTCGGAGGCTCCGGCGGGCGGATTCTCCGAGCCGATTCCGTTCACGATCGTGAACATCACTGATGTGTCGACCCTGGGCCAGACGGTCTTCGCCGGCCTGCCGGGGGCCGACATCGCGATCCCCACCGACGCTGGCTCGGCGCTCGGCAGTTTGGTCACGGAGCCGACGGTGACGGCATCGAACGGTTGCGGCGATGTGCCGGTGATCCGCACGATCGACTACCCGGTGTCGTCGGGCCTGCCCTCTGGCAGCACCTGGCCCGCTCGGTTCCCGATCGGCAGCTCGGTCGTGACCTGGGAGGCAACGGACGCCCTCGGTCGCGTCTTCACCGAAATCTGGATCGTCGAAGTGTTCGACTACCAGATCGCGAGCATCGATATTGATCTCGTCGGCGGCATCAGCCCGGCCCTGTCGTACACGCTGCCCATCCGCGTGCGCCTGAGCTCGGGTGATGTGATCGCGACCACGGTCGACTTCACCGGCAACAACGGTGCGATCAAGGAGATTCAGGTGCCTGTCCGCGACGACTACACCTGCATCAGCGTGAAGGATGCGACCCATACCGTCAGCGCCGCCCAGGCGATGAGCGTGGTGGGCACGAGGTACGAGCCGGCTGCGTTCGCCCTCGTGGCGGGCGACTCGAACGACGACGACCTCGTCGATGTGCTCGACTTCGGCGCCTTCGTGGCCGACCGTGGCATCGGCAAGACGCCGCAGAGCCGCAGCAACTTCGACCGCAACCCGGTCGTCAACAACGGTGACTTCACCTTCATCGCGCTCAACTTCTTCCGCGCTGGCGACAGCTGCGGCGGCGGGTTCACCAACGGTGAGCCGCGTGAGCGCGTGTCGGTGCGCGATCTTCGCCGCGCCGGTCTCGGCTACATGGCCGATGCCGACATCAACGGCGACGGCTGGGTCGACTCGACGGACATGGCGCTCGCCATGCAGGGCATCTACAAGGTCAACGGCGTCCCGACGCCGCAGGCCGAGAGCGCCCTCGAGTCGCCGAACTGGTGATCGCGCGAGCGACGCTCACCGAAACCGCAACGACCAGGCCCGCGGCAACCGCCGCGGGCCTGTTTCATTTCCCATGATGGCTTCGAGTTCAGCGTCGACTTCGGAGACGGTCAATGCGGCGCGTAGCTACCTCATGGAAGGGCCCGAGAATGATCGCACTCCCTCCGCATCATTGCGTCATTTGGTGGACTCGCCGTCAAAGTTGACTGAATCGACCTGCTCTCCGTCGACTCGGGCGTATCTGGAGGCAAGTTGCACTGAAGCGCTCGGGGGGTCGTCAAACTCCGACGCGCACATTGAGGTGCACAGACATGAAGAGCGAAAAGATGAACGGAGTCCTTCCGGGCGCACGCGGTGTCGCCATCGTGGTCGCATCGATCGCCTCGGTGACCGGACTGGCCGGTTCGGCCTGGGCCAACGACGAATGCGTAGATGCCGTCGATGTACAGACCGCGGTGCCCATCGCCTTTTCAACGACAGGCGCGACGCTGAGTCCGGACACCCCGACCGACGAGCTCTGTCCAAACTCATCGCTCGTCTGGGGTGGAAGCCCTGACATCTGGTTCCGATGGATCGCGCCGGCGAATGGCCTGGCGAACTTCACGACCTGCGACCCGTTCGGCTTCGACACCTCGATGGTGCTCTACACGGGCGACTGCGGGAACCTCGTCGCGGTGGCCTGCAATGGCGACGCGCTCGATACGACGGGCTGCCAGGAACTCCACTCGGAGATCGCGAACTTCGAGGTGACCGGCGGCACCGTGTACTTCATCCGAATCGGCGGCTTCGACGGGCTTTCGGGATCCTCGACGCTGACCGTTACCCATAACCGCACTGGCGCCTGGGGCTCGAATGCGAACGGCCAGCTGCGGGTTCCGACCAACGCCGGGACCCTGACGAAGGTCTCTGGTGGTGGCGAGCATGCGCTCGGACTCCGTGCGGACGGGACCGTCGTCGCGTGGGGTGCAAACCAGCTCAACCAGTCGAGTGTGCCCTCGACGCTCGGATCGGTGATCGACATCGATGCCGGCGCCGCGCACTCGCTCGCGCTGCGCTCGAACGGCACCGTGGCTGCGTGGGGTCGCAACTCCTCCGGCCAGTGCAATGTGCCCGCGGCCCTGACCGACGCCGTCTCGATCGGCGCGGGTGCGAATCACTCGCTCGCGGCAACCGCCGGCGGCGCGGTGATCGCGTGGGGTTCCAACACCTTCCAGCAGTCCACCGTCCCCGCCACGCTCTCGGGCGTCGTCCAGGTCGACGCCGGCGAGCTCCACAGCCTCGCGCGCCGCTCGGATGGCGCCGTCGCGGCGTGGGGTTCGAACACCAACACGCAGTCCACTCCGCCCGCGACGCTGACCGATGCGGTCGACATCGCGGCGGGCGGCTTCCACAACCTCGCGGTTCGCAGCGACGGCACGGTCGTCGCGTGGGGCCTCAACACCTTCGGCCAGACGGCCGTACCGGCGGACCTGACGGATGTCGTCGACATCGCGGCGGGTCGCTATCACTCGCTCGCGCTCCGCAGCGACGGCACGATCGTCGGCTGGGGCTACAACGCGAACCACCAGGTCACCCTTCCGACGAACCTTGGACTCTCGGGGTCGATCAGTGCGGGCCACTACTTCTCGCTGTCGGTGCGCGACGGTTGTCCCACCGATCCGAACAAGGATGAACCCGGCGCGTGCGGTTGCGGCGTCGTCGACACCGACACGGACGGCGATGGAACCGCCGATTGCAACGATCTCTGTCCGAACGATCCGTTCAAGGTCGACCCCGGTCAGTGCGGCTGCGGCGAGCTCGAGACCGACACCGACTCGGACGGCGTTGCCGACTGCGTCGACCTCTGCCCGACCGATCCCGACAAGACCGAGCCTGGTCAGTGCGGCTGCGGCGTTCCTGATACGGACACCGATGGCGACGGAACCGCCGACTGCAACGACCTCTGCCCGGATCTCGCGGCGCTCACCGCGCCGGTGACCTACTACGCCGATGCGGATCTCGATGGATTCGGCGATGCCGCCGTCTCGGTCAGCGAGTGCTCGACCGTGCCGCCGCAGGGTTATGTCGCCGATTCGAGCGACTGCAACGACACGACCGTGCTCTACGCCGACGGCGATGCGGACGGCTTCGGTGCCGGTCCGATGGTGGCCTGCGACGGCGTGCCGGCGAACGGCGACTGCGATGACCTCCAGGCGAGCGTCTATCCGGGCGCGGCGGAGATCTGTGCGAACGACGGCGTCGACAACGATTGCGACGGCGAGGCCGACCTCGATGCGGAGGCGACGGATTCGATCGCGTACTTCGTCGACGGAGACCTCGACGGCTTCGGTGCGGGCGCTGGAACGATCTCCTGCACCGCGATTCCCGGCAGCGTCACGAACGATCTCGATTGCGACGACACCGAGGTGTTCTTCGAGGACCTCGATCTCGACGGCTTCGGCACGACCACCATGGTTCCCTGCGGCACCGTCCAGAACACGGACGACTGCAATGACGCGGACCCGCTCGTCAATCCTGACGCGGTCGAGGACTGCGCGAACCTCGAGGTCGACAACAACTGCGACGGCATCGTGTCGGCCGAAGAGGCCATCGACAGCCTGCGGTACCGCCCCGACCTCGACGGAGACG
This sequence comes from Planctomycetota bacterium, assembly GCA_041163725.1. Taxonomy (GTDB): domain Bacteria; phylum Planctomycetota; class Phycisphaerae; order Phycisphaerales; family SM1A02; genus QWPT01. Next base: position 1,554 of record JBEAQW010000191.1, on the reverse strand, counting down.
GCTTCGGTGCCGGCGGAAATGCCGTGAGCATCTGGTCGTGCGAGCCGATCCCGGGCTACGCCCCGAACGGTGCGGACTGCGACGACACCCTCGTGCTGTACGCGGATACCGACCTCGACGGCTTTGGTGCAGGTCCGATGATCGCCTGTGATGGCGTGACGGACAACACCGACTGCGACGATGCGTCGAACCTCGTCTACCCCGGCGCGCTGGAGCTCTGCGCCGACCTCGCGGTCGACAACGACTGCGACGGCGATGTGAGCGATGCCGACGCGAGCGATAGCGTGGCGTACTTCACCGATGCGGATGGCGACGGCTTCGGCGCCGGTGCCGCCATCATGTCGTGCGTGCCCGTCGAAGGGCTCGTGCTCAACAGCGACGATTGCGACGACGCGGCCGTGATGTACGGCGACGAGGATCTCGACGGCTTCGGTGCGGGCGTCATGATCGCCTGCGGCGGCGTCGCGACGGATACGGACTGCAACGATCTCGACGCGCTCGTGTTCCCGGGTGCGCCCGAGGTCTGCGCCGACCTCGCGGTCGACAACGACTGCGACGGCGATGTGAGCGATCTCGAGGCTTCGGACTCGGTCGCGTACTTCGTCGACGGCGACCAGGACGGCTTCGGTGCCGGCGCGGCCACGATGAGCTGCTCGGCCATCGCGGGTTCGGTCACGAACTCGACCGACTGCGACGACGCGTCTGCAGTCGTCTTCCCGGGCGCGCTGGAGAACTGCGAGAACATCGCGGTCGACAACGACTGCGATGGCGATGTCAGCGCGGTCGAGGCGGTCGATTCCATCACCTACTACTTCGACGCCGATCAGGACGGCTTCGGCAGCACGGACTCCGTGAAGGCCTGCAGCCAGCCCGACGGCTTCGTGACGAACGCGGATGACTGTGACGATCTCGTCGTCCTGTGGGGCGACGCGGACCAGGACGGCTTCGGTGCCGGCGCCATGATCGCCTGCGGCGGAGTCGAGAACAACACCGACTGCAACGACGGTGACGCCCTGGTGTTCCCTGGCGCGCCCGAAGTCTGTGCCGATCTCGCGATCGACAACGACTGCGACGGCGATGTGACCGATGCGGAAGCGGCGGATGCCGACTCGTACTGCGTCGATGCCGATCAGGATGGATTCGGCAGTGGCGCGATCACGCTTTCGTGCAGCCCGATTCCCGGCATGGTGCCAAACAGTCTCGACTGCGACGACTCGACGAACCTCGTGTTCCCGGGTGCGCCCGAAGTCTGCGCCGACCTCGCGGTCGACAATGACTGCGACGGCGATCTCAGCGACGCCGAGGCTTCGGACTCCGTCGCGTACTTCGTCGACGGCGACCAGGACGGCTTCGGTGCCGGCGACGCCACGATGAGCTGCTCGGCCATCGACGGCTCGGTCACCAACGCCGATGACTGCGATGACGCCGCCGTGATGTACGGTGATGCGGACCTCGACGGCTTCGGTGCCGGTGCGATGGTCGCCTGTGGCGGCGTCTCGCTCGATACCGACTGCAACGACAGCGATGCCCTGGTGTTCCCCGGTGCGCCCGAAG
>JBEAQW010000190.1:0-3030 GCA_041163725.1 Planctomycetota bacterium | reverse complement strand
GAGCGCGCGCAGCGCACGCTCGACCGGCTCGAGGTCGGCATCGAGCTCGCGGCCGTCCGCGCCACGGAGCGCATCGCGCCGCTCGCGGTGCAGAACCGGCTTCGCGAGGTGCAGGCGGCGCGCGAGAACTCGAAGGCCGAGATCGAGCGCGCGCGGCAGAACGCGGTGACCATCCTCACCCAGATCTCGGGTGGCGATGTGTATGTCGAGCTGCTCGCGCTGATCCGCGAGTACGAGGAGGCGCTCGAGTCCGGGCGCGGCGAGGATGCCGAGCGGACGCTCCTCCGGCTCGGTTCGCGTCTCGAGGGCGACGATGTCGGCGGCGAGGTCGCGAAGATCATCGCCCAGGCCAAGAGGATGGAGGCGGAGCTCCGCGGTCGGCTTGAGCGCGATGTGAAGCGGATCGAGAGCCTCGCGGCGAGCTACCGCGACTCCCGCGGTCAGGTCGTCAAGCAGCTCTGGCTCGACGCCGTGCGCGACGCGCTCGAGAATCCGCAGGCCGAGCAGTTCGCCTCGCCGCTCGCGCTTGGCCAGATCAACATCCAGCTCAAGAGCTCGAACGAGATCATGCAGCTGCGGCGTACCGCGGAACTCGACCGCAAGAAGGCCGAGAGCGCCGCGCGCGACGCGGGTTCGTACTACGCGCCGAACAGCGAGCAGATCTTCATCAACCGTGCCGGCCGGCGCCTGAAGCGTGACGCTTCGGGCGGCGTCGGGCGCTAGCCGTCGTCGATCGAGAGGTTCCAAGCATGGCGATCCAACCGAACGGAAGCGAAGGCACCATCGTCGAGGCCGTCGGCCTTACGAAGACCTTCAACGACTTCTGGATGCGCGCGACCGCGCGTGCCGTCGATGGCATCGACTTCCACATCGAGCGACACGAGATCTTCGGTCTGCTCGGACCGAACGGCTCGGGCAAGTCGACCACGATCAAGATGATCCTGGGTCTGCTCCACAAGACGCGCGGCCGTCTCGTGGTGTTCGGACGCGATCCGAGCGATGTCGCGGTGAAGCGCAAGATCGGCTACCTCCCCGAGGAGACCTATCTCTACCGCTTCCTGAATCCGACCGAGACGCTCGACTACTACGGCAAGCTCTTCGGACTCGACCGGCGGACGCGTCGCCGTCGCACCGGCGAGCTGCTCGACATGGTCGGGTTGTCGCAGGTCGCGCACCGCGCGGCGGGTGAGTTCTCGAAGGGCATGGCGCGCCGTCTCGGACTCGCGCAGGCGCTGGTGAACGATCCCGAGCTCCTGATCCTCGACGAACCGACCTCGGGCCTCGATCCGCTCGGTACGCGGCAGGTGAAGGACCTGATCCTCGAACTCGGTCGGCGCGGCAAGACGATCCTGCTGACCTCGCACCTCCTCGCCGATGTCGAGGATGTCTGCTCGCGCATGGTGATCCTGTACGGCGGGCGTGTGCGTGCGGAGGGAACCGCGTCCGAACTGCTTGCCGACAGCCAGCACACCCTCATCCGCACGCCGCGACTCGACGATCGGGCGATCAAGGCGGTCGAGGAGGCGCTCCTCCGTGCGCAGGGAATCGGCATCGACAGCGTCTCGGCACCGCGTCAGACGCTCGAGGAGCTCTTCCTCGACATCGTCGAGCGTGCACGCGCGGAGCAGATCGCGACGAGCGGTGCGCAGTCGGGTGGACGGATCGCGTCGTTCCTCCAGGACGAGGCGGCTGGACCAAGCGAGACGCGCGGCGAGGATGTCGTCGACCGTCTTGTGCGCGAGTCTTCGCAGCCGGCGGCTCCAGCGTCGACTCCGACCGCGGCTCCGGCGGCTCCATCGAAGGCTTCGGTCGACGCGAGCGTGCTCGACGCGCTCGTCACCGGCAAGCCCGCCGCACCTGCGGCCTCGAGTGCACCCGACGCGCGGCCCGCGCAGGACAAGCCGTCGACCGGGACTGGCCCGAGCGCGCCTCCACCGGCCGCGAAGCCCGCTCCCAACAGCGTGGACCAGAGCCTGATCGATTCGCTTCTCGATGACGATCGCAGCCGCGGAGGGGGGGGTCGCGCGTGAGCGCGTTCAGGGCGATCCAGGACAAGGCTTCCGAGCTCGGACGCACGCGGGTCTTCCGCGTCTCCGTCGCGGTCGTCATGTCGGTCGCGGTCGCAATCGTCGCGCTCGCGTCCTACCGCGAGGCGGCGCGGCTGTACCGTCTGTCCGAGCGCGTTCCCGAGATCCTCGCCGAGGCGAGTCTCAAGCCGGCGAACGCGATCGCGAACGAACTCGTGCAGGGCGGCACGGTCACGATCGACGGCGTGACGGTTGGTGATCCGGTTCTCGCGCGCCGGCTCGAGATGATGTTCACGCCCGACGGACGGCTCGAGAAGATCGGCGAGGCGGCGTCGCTGCTGATCGCGACCGAGCGTCCCGAATGGCTGCCGGTGCCGATCGCGCAGGAGCCGGCGCTGGCGCTCGCAGGCGCGGCGGTCGCGATCGCCGTGATCCTCGCGGCGTGTCTCACCGGCATCGCGCTGCAGCTCGTCGTCGTGTCGGTGGTGAGCGCGGTTCTCGGCGCACTGACGCTGCTCGTCTCGACCTCGCATCTCGCCGCCAGCATCGCGGCGATCCCGCTGCTCCTCTTCGGATTCTCGCTCGCGGTGAGCCTCGTTCTCGCGGCGCTCGACCGGCCCAACCCGATGTGCGCGGTGGCCGCGACCGTGGTGCGCGAGTCGATGCGGCTTCGCATCGCGGTGGCGTTCGCTGCGCTCGCCGTCATCGTGATTCCGCTGCTTCCGCAGGCGATCGACCCCGCGACGCCGCTTCGGTACCAGGTCCAGACCTTCCTCTCCCGCGCCCTCGACACGATGTACATCGTGTGCGCATTCCTCACCGTCTTCCTCGGTTGCGCGACCGTCGCGTTCGAGATCCGTGATCGCCAGGCGTGGACGACGCTTATGAAGCCCGTGAACCGGCGCGCATGGCTCGCAGGCAAGTGGCTCGGCATCGTGGCGCTGAACGCGTGCGTGCTGCTGACCTGCACGGTCGCGATGTACGCGTTCCTCGCGCAGGTGCG
>JBEAQW010000189.1:0-3272 GCA_041163725.1 Planctomycetota bacterium | reverse complement strand
ACCGAGCTTGGTCTCGATCGAGTCGGCGAGGACATCGGCGTGCACCGCGCTGTCGCACACGAGAAAGAGGCTCGAGCCCGAACCGCTCACATGGACCGGCTGCCGCGCGAGTTCCGCGAGGTCCGCCCGCGCCGCGGCGAGCCCGGGCGCGACGACGCACGCGGCGTCGGCGAGATCATTGAAGAACGGCGACTCGACGCGCGCCTCCGACGCCGCCAGCGCGCGCACGCGCTCGGCGTCGATCCGTGCGTCGGGCCGGAGCGCGTCAAACTCGCGATACACGCGCCCCGTCGGACACTTTGCGTCGGGAAACGCGAGCACGAGGTGGATCCGCTGCGCCTCGAGCATCTCGATCCGCTCGCCGCGCCCCTCCGCAACCGCGCTTCCGCCGCGAACGAGGAACGGCACATCGCTTCCGAGACGCTCCGCGAGGTGCTCGAGGAACTGCGGCCGCAGCCGGAGTTCGAAGAGCGCGTCGAGGGCGCGCAGCATCGCGGCGGCGTTCGAGGAGCCGCCTCCGAGTCCGCCTCCGACCGGAATGCGCTTCTGGAGGTGGACCTGCACGGGCAGTTCGTGGCCGAGCCGCTCCTCGAGCATGCGATGCGCGCGCACCATCAGGTCGTTCGCGAGCTTCCAGTCGATCGGCGTCCTACGGCGCGCCGTCTCGTGCCACTCGATCGCGTAGCGCGACGGCGTGCCCGGAAGCAGCCTCTTCACCGTCAGATCGTCGCAGAACCGCGTCGTGACCATCCACGAGGAGATCCCATGCATGCCCTCCGCATCCGGCGCGCCCACGGAAAGCGCGAGATTCACCTTGGAGGGCGCGAAGGCACGGACGATGGACGGCATGGCGTCAGGATACGCGCGCCGGATCGAGGCGGCGAATCGGCTATCCTTCGAGAATCATGGCCAATCCACGCCCCTACGCACCGTCCGATCTCGACGCAACCAGCTTCGCCGCACTCGAGCCGCACTACGCCGAGCTCCTCGCGCGGTCGATCCCGGACGCCGACGCGCTCGAGCAGCTGATCCTCGATCGGAGCGACCTCGACGCGCTCGTGGCGGAGAAGGCGGCCAACCTCTACATCGCCACGACCCGCAACACCGAGGACAAGGGCGCCGAGGCGGCGTACCTCGACTTCGTGCGCGAGGTCGAGCCCAAGCTGAAGCCGGTCGCGAGCGAACTCGATCGGAAGATCGCCATGAGCCCCTGCGCCGACGCGCTTCCCGGCGCGCGCTACGAGGTCCTCCTCCGCGCGCTGCGCGTCGACATCGAGCTCTTCCGCGAGGCGAACATCCCGCTCGAGACCCAGCTCGCCGAGCTCGACCAGAAGTACAACCAGACCATCGGCCGCATGACCGTCGAGTTCCAGGGGCAGACGCGCACGATGCCGCAGATGTCGCGCTTCCTCGAGGAGAACGAGCGTGCGCTGCGCGAGAGCGCCTGGCGCGCCATCAACGAGCGGCGCCTGCAGGATCGCGACGCGATCGACGCGATCTACGACCAGATGCTCGGCCTTCGGCACCGCATCGCGCTGAACGCGGGCTTCGACAACTTCCGCGACTTCCAGCACCGCCGCTTCAAGCGCTTCGACTACACGCCGGACGACTGCATGCGCATGCACGCCGCGATCGAGGAGCATCTCGTGCCGATCCAGCGCCGCCTCGACGCCGAGCGCGCGCAAGCGCTCTCGATCTCGCCGCTGCGCCCCTGGGACCTCTCGGTCGATGTGAAGGGCCGCAAGCCGCTCCGTCCGTTCGAGACCGCCGACCAGCTCGTCGACGGCTGCTCGCGCATGTTCCACGCGATGGGCGGCGGACTCGGCGAGATGTTCGACACGCTCCGCCACGGGGACTGCCTCGACCTCGAGTCGCGTCCCGGCAAGGCGCCGGGCGGCTACCAGTACCAGCGCCAGTACTCCCGCCAGCCGTTCATCTTCATGAATGCGGCGGGCATGCACCGCGACCTCGTGACGATGGTGCACGAGGCCGGACACGCGTTCCATTCGATCCTCTCGAAGGACGACCCGCTGGTCGACTACCGCAACTCGCCGACCGAGTTCGCCGAGGTCGCCTCGATGTCGATGGAGCTCCTGACGCTCCCCTACCACGGCGAGTTCTACTCCGATGAGGAATGCCGTCGCGCGCTCCGCGAGCGGCTCGAGCGCTTCCCGACGATCATGACCTGGATCGCGACGATCGATGCGTTCCAGCACTGGATCTACACGAATCCCGGACACTCGCGCGACCAGCGCACCGAGGCGTGGCGTTCGCTGATGAAGCGGTTCGGCAACGATGTCTCGTGGGACGGATGCGAGGACGCGCGCGACGCGCAGTGGCAGCGTCAGCTGCATCTCTTCGGCATGCCGTTCTACTACATCGAGTACGGCATCGCCGAGACGGGCGCGATCCAGATGTGGATGAACGCGCGGCGCGACCAGCAGCGCGCGCTCGCGGCATACCGCGAGGGGCTCGCCCTCGGTGGATCGCGACCGCTGCCCGAGCTCTTCCGTGCCGCAGGGCTGCGATTCGAACTTTCGTCGGGGCTCATGCGCGAGCTCGCGACCGAGGTCGACCGCGAGCTCACCGCGTCCGGGGCCTGAGCAGACCGGGCGAGATCCACGGACGCGGAAATCCTCCCCGCGCGCGGTGCACGACTCGGGCTACGCTTCATCTCACGATGACCACGCGATCCGACAACCGATCCGACCTGCGATCCGACCAACGGGCCGACCAACGAGCCGATCAACACGGTCCGCTCGACGCCGACGGCTTCCGCCGCGAGGGTCATGCGCTCGTCGACTGGATCGCAGACTACCGCGAGTCGATCGGTCGTCGGCAGGTGGCGCATCTTCCCACACCCGGTGCGATCCGCGCCCAGCTGCCCTCGCGCGCGCCTGAACGCGGCGAGCCGATGCACGAGATCCTCGCCGACCTCGACCGCGTGGTCATGCAGGGCATCGTCCACTGGCAGCATCCGGGTTGGCTCGCCTACTTTCCGGCGAACTCGAGCTACGAGTCGATCCTTGGCGAGCTCGCCAGCGCCGGCCTCGGCGTGCAGGGCATGCTCTGGTCGACGAGTCCCGCCTGCACGGAGCTCGAGACCCATGTGCTCGACTGGCTCGTGCACGCGCTCGGCCTTCCGGATCGTTTCCTCTCGACCTCCGCGGGCGGCGGCGTCCTGCAGGACACCGCGAGCTCGGCGGCGCTGGTGGCGCTGGTCGCCGCACGCGAGCGGGCGACCTCCTTCGCAAGCGACGCGCGCGGGCTCG
>JBEAQW010000188.1:0-3581 GCA_041163725.1 Planctomycetota bacterium | reverse complement strand
ACGGCTTCGAGTCCGGCAACCTGACCACGGGTGGCTGGACGGTCCAGAACACTTCGGCCGCGGCGAATACCGGCGCGCGCCGGAGCGGCTCGTGGGGTGCGCGGCTCACGCGCTCGACCTGGATGGAGAAGTCGATCTCGACGACGGGATTCAACTCCCTGACGCTCGTCATCGATCGACGCACCTCGGGCTACGAGCGTACGGAGAATCTGTATGTCGAGTGGTGGAACGGCACGGCCTGGGTGAACCTCACCACCGTGAACCGAAGCGGCTGGGTGAACCAGACGCTCGACCTGCCGGCGGCAGCCTCGAACCAGAGCGGCTTCAAGTTCCGCTTCCGCACGGACGCGAACGCCAACAACGAGCGCGCGGACATCGACAACGTGTCGCTGATCGGCCTGCCCAACTAGGCCCGATCCCGCCGGACCGCGCGTCGGACCACCGCCGCGTCGGATCATCGCAAGGCTCCAGGGCGCCCCCGACTTCCGTACGGGGGCGCCCTGCCCTTTTTGGTGGAATCGCCCCGCCCGAAGCGCCGATGTATCCCCTCCCGCCATGTCGATCTCGATCCTCATCCTCACGCTCAACGAAGAGACGAACATCGGCGCCTGCCTCGATGCGCTCGAGGGCTTCGACGATGTGGTCGTCTTCGACAGCCTGAGCAAGGACCGCACGAAGGAGATCGCCCTGTCGCGCGGCGCCCGCGTGGTCGAGCGGCCGTTCGACAACTGGGCAGCGCACCAGAACTGGGCGATGGACAACATCGACTTCCGGCACCCCTGGGTGTTCTACCTCGACGCCGACGAGCGCATGACGCCCGAGCTGCGCGAGGAGATCCTCGCGATCGCGCGCGACTCCTCCCGGAAGGAAGTCGCGTACTACTGCGGCCGGAAGAACTACTTCCTCGGCAAGTGGATCCGCCATGCGATGCCGCCGGGCATGATCATGCGCTTCTTCAGGCCGAAGTCGATCCGCTTCGAGCGCCTCGTCAACCCCGTGCCCGTGATCGATGGCCCGCACGGATACCTCCGTCACTACTTCGAGCACTACAACTTCTCGAAGGGTCTGACGGAGTGGTTCGACAAGCACAACAAGTACAGCCTGTTCGAGGCGATGGAGGGCATGAAGCTGCGCGAGAAGCCGGTCGGCCTCGGCGCGCTGCTCTCCGGCGACCGCTTCGAGCGGCGCCGCGCGCTCAAGGAGCTCAGCTTCCGGCTGCCGCTGCGACCTCTCGTGAAGTTCCTCTACATGTATGTCCTCAAGCGCGGCTTCCTCGACGGACGCGCGGGCTACACCTACTGCAAGCTGCAGTCGATGTACGAGTACATGATCGTGGTGAAGATGCGCGAACTCGCGCGCAAGCAGCGCGGACTTCCCGTCTGAAGCGTCACGGGTCTCGGCGGGCGGCGGACTCGACCATCGCCATCATCCGGAGGGCGAGGTTCCTGCGATCGTAGTTCTGAGCACCGCGCAGGCAGTTCGCACGGAACTCGGCCAACTCCTCGGGATTCGATCGGAGGCGAGTCAGGGCGGCGCAGAGCTCGTCGACATTCTCCGGCTCGAACGGAATGCCCGCACCCTCCTCGCGGACGATGTCAGCGCTCTCTCCCTCGACGCCGTGTAGCACGGGCAATCCCATTCCCATCGATTCGAACAGCTTGGACGGAATGACGGTCGTGAACAGCTCCGCCTTCTGGAGATGGATCACCGAGACATCGAGGATCGACCAGTACCGCGGCACCTCCGACTTGGATACCGAGTCGACGAAGATCACATTGTCGAGCCGCTTGCTCGCGGCGAGTTCCCGCAGGTGCTCCTTGCGGGCGCCATCGCCGAGGAAGAGGAACACGATGTCGGTTCCACGCAGCCTCTCGGCGGCCTCGACGAGGGTCTCCAGACCGTGGCACAGTCCATGCGTTCCGATGTAGCCCGCGACGAACTTGCCCTCCAGACCGAGTTGCCTGGTCAGGTCGGCGTCCTTTGGACGGGGCGTGAACTGCGAGATATCGACACCGTTGGTCACGACCTCGATCTTGTTCCCGTCGATGCCGCGGCTCACGAGATTCCGCTTGAAGCTCTTGGTGACCGACACGACCATGCGCGCCTTGCGATACAGGAACAGCTCGAGGCGTTCCAGCATGCGAATGGCGAATCCGCTCTTCATCGCTCCGACCGCCTTGATGGTCTCGGGCCAAAGGTCGCGGAGTTCGAAGATGTAGGGCTTGAACTTGAGTCGGCTGGATGCGTACGCCGCGCAGGCCGTGAAGAACTGCGGGCTCGTACCGATGATGATGTCGACCTTGCGGACGAACAGGCTGGCGACGACCGCCGAGACCATGAAACTCTGGTAGTCGAGGACGCGGCGTGCGAAACCCTCGTTCGCGGTGATGTAGCTCCACACGCGAATCACCCTGATGCCTTCGACGGTCTCCGACTGCCACAGTCTGTTGCGATAGCCGTCGAACACCTTGCCCTTCGGAAAGTTCGGTGCGCAGGTGATGACGGTCACCCGGTGGCCGGCCTTCACCCACTCGCGGCAATGCTCGAATGTCCGGCTGGCGGGTGCATTCACTTCGGGGGGGAAGTTATCGGTGAGGAACAGAACGTGCACGGCGTCCACTCGATGCGGATCGATGTCGACTGGCCCTGGAAGCGGGCGATGGCCTTCGCGTTCGGAATCGACAGCCCGAACCGTGGGTGATATGTCGACCGAGCGAGCCGCCAATCTGCACCTTCGGCCCGGATTTGGAGAGCGAATCCGTCTGCCTGCGCGACGAGGAGCCGTCCATTGTCCGCCAGCGTGACTTCAAAGCCGGGCGCAAAGTGCCAATGTGACTCCAAGCACCCCTCGGACAGAAGCGAATCCGTGACCGTCAGCGCCCCATCCGAGCCGAAGGCCCAAACCCTGTGGTGTACACCTGTACGGGAGAGGCGTGAGTACCCATCGTGCTCCGCCCGGACTTCGACCGACCCATCCGCACGGACCTCCGCCCGATCAAGCCGCGCACGCGCGCGTCGCGCGACACGGAAGCCGCCCCAGACCTCGGAGGAATCCGCTCCATCGACGGTGACCGTGTTGTGGGCTGCTGTACCACGCTGCCTCAGCCGCTCAGGGCCGGAGCCGTAGAGCGAGGTGCCCGAATTGACAAGCAGCCGGCGGCCACCGAGAGACAACTCGAAACTCAGCGCGTCCGCATGCGCATGACCCGGTAGGTAGTCAGGTCCCACGGGACCAACATCGAGGATCGCAACAAGCCCCGCGCTCGGCAATCCGACCCGGACGAAGCCGGACGGTTCGAGGACCTCGACCCGCGGCGCCACATCGTCGCCCGAGGACACCGGACCGAAACCAAGCCGCCCCGCGTACGCCTCGAGTTCCGCCGGCGTCGGCGCGACGCCCTGCGCACTGTCGTTGAACGACGAGACCTCGCCGTCCGGATGGCAGACGGCCGCGAGGAAGCGGCGCATCGCGGGAATGCGCTCGGACACCAGTCGAAGGTCGGCTTCGGAGGAAACCCCTGCGTGGCATCCCATCGCGTTCAGGAGGTCGAGCATGTCCTCGACCGCCAGCGCGTGATACA
>JBEAQW010000187.1:0-16841 GCA_041163725.1 Planctomycetota bacterium | reverse complement strand
CTTTCGGGGTGATGTCGGGGCGTCGCAAGCGCACGAGGTGGACTCATGAAGAAGTACCTCCCTGCAGTGTACGGTCTACAGCCAGCATGCACGGGCAGTCTGTAACGACCGAACCTCACTGACAAGAGGGTGCGCGCGTCACGGTTCCGCTCGACCGTGGCGAGCAGCCGACCGTCGGCTTGATCATGCGCAGACTCGCGGACACCGAAGACCCCGGCATCCCGCGCGAGAAGATCAAGCCCCTCCTCGCGCAGGACCCGTCGGGTGTTGGGCTACCCGGTGCACGGCACGTGCCGTGCTGTGCCTGGCACTGACTGGCACGTGCCGTGCACCGGGCAGCTCGTGTGTATCTTCGTATCCTGTAGGTAGATATGTACGGGCACCTGGGTGCATGGCACGTGCCGTGCTGTGCCGCGAGCAGCACGGCACGTGCCGTGCACCGTTCGGAAGTCATCGCGTAGCCTGTGGGGTCTCCCCGCGTGTCGCTCTTCGCCACCACTCCCCTCGCCGAAGATCTTCCGCTCGTCGTCGTCGCGGTCGAGCGCGCCGTCGATCGCTCTCCCGACGGGCTGACCTACGCGCTGCCGAGGGCACTCGCGCATCTCCCCGAGGGCGCGCGCGTCGAGGTCCCGCTCGGCCGTGGCGAGACGCCGACCGCCGGCTGGATCGTGCGCAGACTCGCGCACAGCGAAGACCCCGGCATCCCCCGCGAGAAGATCAAGCCCCTCCTCGCGCAAGACCCCTCGGGCGTCGTGCTCCCGAGCGAACTCGTGCAGTTCGCCCGCTGGATCAGCGCGTACTACGCGTGCCCGATCGGCATGACACTCGCGTCGATCCTGCCCGCCGCGGTCCGCAAGGCGATCGGCCGCGTCGAGCGCACGCTCGTCGATCTCGCGCCCACGCCGCCCGCCGACGGCGCCGCCGCCCTTCCCAAGATCACCAAGCGCCAGCAGCACGCGCTCGATGTGCTCGCCACGCTGCCACGCCCGATCGAGCTCGCAAATCTGGCCGAGGCCGCGGGCTACTCGTCGAACGAGCCGCTCAAGCGCCTCATCGCCTCGGGCCATCTCGTCGCCACCAAGAAGACCTCCGTCGAGGCCGGCTTCATCGCGCGCGCGGGCAACATCGCCCCCGCGCCCACGCCGACCGCCGAGCAGCAGGCCGCGATCACCGCGATTTCCCGCGATTTCGGCCAGTTCGCGCAGCACCTCGTCTTCGGCGTCACGGGTGCGGGCAAGACCGAGGTCTACATCCGCCTGCTCGAGGAGTGCGTCCGCCGCGGCAAGCGCGCGATCCTGCTCGTGCCCGAGATCTCGCTCACGCCGCAGACCGTCGGCCGCATCGCCGCGCGCCTCGCCAACCAGAAGGTCGCGGTCCTCCACTCGGGACTCACCGAAGCGCAGCGCAACCAGCAGTGGACGCTGCTCGCCGAAGGCGGAGCCGATGTCGTCGTCGGCGCGCGCAGCGCGATCTTCGCGCCGATTCCCGATGGCTCGCTCGGCCTCGTCGTCGTCGACGAAGAGCACGAGCCCGGCTACAAGCAGGACTCCGCGCCGCGCTACCACGGCCGCGACTGCGCGATCCGCCGCGCACAGCTCGCCAAGTGCCCGATCGTTCTCGGCAGCGCGACGCCGAGCCTCGAGAGCTGGATGAACGCCGTCGAACGCAAGCTCTCGACGCTGCACCGCCTCACCAAGCGCGCCCCCGGCCTCAACACCCCGAAGGTCACCGTCGTCGATTTCGGCCAGGAACGCCGCATGACGCGCGACCGCCGCGTCAACCTGATCGGTCCCACGCTGCGCGAGGCGATGCAGAAGTGCTTCGACGACGGGGGGCAGGCCCTGCTCCTCCTCAACCGCCGCGGATACGCGAACTACATCGCCTGCACCGACCCGCGCTGCGACTGGAAGCTCACCTGCACCGAGTGCGACGCGGGCATGGTCTGCCATGTCGACGCGTCGGGCGCGATCCGCCGCAACTATGTCCGCTGCCACCACTGCCTCGCCGAGCAACTCCTCCCCAAGACCTGCCCCGACTGCGGCAAGCCCGTCACCGTCTTCGGCCTGGGCACGCAGCGCGTCGAGGAGGAGCTCACGCGCCTCTTCCCCTCGCTCATCGAGGGCGAGACCATGCTCCGGGTCGATGGCGACACCATGCAGACCGCGCAGCACTTCCACACCGCGCTCGAGCGCTTCGGGAAAGGCGAGATCCGCTGCCTCATGGGCACGCAGATGATCGCGAAGGGCCTGGACTTCCCCAATGTCCGGCTCGTCGGCGTGGTCAGCGCCGACACCGCCCTCGCGCTGCCCGACTTCCGGGCGGCCGAACGCACCTTCCAGCTCGTCTCCCAGGTCTCCGGCCGAGCCGGTCGCGGCGAGAAGCCCGGTCGCGCGATCATCCAGAGCTTCGAGCCGGAAACACCCGCGATCCGCCTCGCCGCGAGTCACGACTTCGAGAAGTTCGCCGCCCAGGAACTCGACGACCGGCGGCAATTCGGCCTCCCCCCCTACCGTCGCCTCGCCCGGCTGATCATCCGCCACCCCGGCGAGACGGAATGCGCCAACCGCGCCTCGTCGCTCGCCGACGCGCTCGCGGCGATCGCGCGGTCGCATCAGGCCGAGAAGCGGCCGACGGTGGAACTCCGCGGACCTTCGGTGTGCGCGATCGCCCGGATCGCGGGAAAGTATCGGCGCCAGATCGAGCTGCTCGCCGACAGCGCCGCCGACATCAGTCGAGTACTCGCCGCCGCCCGTTCGCAGGGGCTGCTGCGACTGGGGGAGGAACTCGCCGTGGATGTCGATCCGCTCAGCGTCGTCTGACCCGAACCGCACGGCGCGCCGAACGCCAAACCCCGCGAAACAAGCCGCAAATCGCGGTGCATCTGCCCTACAATCTCCTCCCGCGCACCGCGCCGAAACACGCCTCGCAGCAGCATCGAACCGGAGTTCCTCCAGATGGCCCATCAGGGTCCCAACTCGGACAGCCCCTCCCGTCACGCAACCCAGTCCATCAACGGATGGCAGTCCGACTTCGTCGAGGGCCTGTACGCGCAGTACCAGGCCGATCCGAACTCGGTCGGCCCGGAGTGGATCAACTTCTTCAGGGGCTTCGAACTCGGCCTTCGCACCGATGGAGATGCCGCGCCCACCGCGGGTATCGCCGCATCGATCCCCGCGCACTCGCCCGCGAGCGCGTCCGCCCCGCTCTCCGCAGGCACCGATGCACAGCGCCGCGTCGACGAACTCGTCCGCCGCTACCGCAACTTCGGCCACCTCGCGTCGCAGCTCGATCCGCTCGGCACCTCGCGTCCGTTCCCCGACTGCCTCACGCTCGAGGCGGTCGGCCTCGATGACGGCGCGCTCGGTCAGTCGTTCGATCCCGGCAGCCTTCCGCTCGACAATCCCTCGCCGCTCGGCGAGATCATCGCGTGCCTCGAGGAGACCTACTGCGGCACGATGGGCGTGGAGTTCACGCACCTGACCTCGCTCGAGCGCCAGGCGTGGCTCTCCAAGCGACTCGAGGCCGCGCGCAACAAGCCGCAGTTCGGCGTCGATGTCAAGAAGCGCATCCTCGAGAAGCTGCTCGCCGCCGACAGCTTCGAGGCGTTCCTCTACAAGCGCTATCCCGGCAAGAAGCGCTTCGGACTCGAGGGTGGCGAGACGCTCATCCCGATCCTCGACCAGATCCTCGAGTCGGGCCCCGCGCTCGGCGTGCAGGAGTTCATGCTCGGCATGGCGCACCGCGGACGACTGAATGTCCTCGCGAACATCGTCGGCAAGAACCTGCAGCAGATCTTCACCGAGTTCGACGAGGGCTGGACCGCCGCGTTCACGAGCGGCGGCGGCGATGTGAAGTACCACATGGGGTACTCGAACAACCTCAGGACCTCGACGGGCCAGGATCTCCACATCGTCCTCGCGGCGAATCCGTCGCACCTCGAGTTCGTCGGTTCGGTGGTGCTCGGACGCTGCCGCGGCAAGCAGCGGCTCGCCGGCGACACCGAGCGCCGCAAGGTCGTCCCCGTCATCGTGCACGGCGACGCGGCGTTCCCGGGACAGGGCATGGTCTCCGAGTGCTTCAACATGATGCACCTCGACGGCTACACCGTCGGCGGAACCGTGCATGTCGTGCTGAACAACCAGGTCGGCTTCACCACCGATCCGAAGGATTCGTTCGCGGGCAACTACTGCACCGATCTCGCGAAGGCCTTCGAGTGTCCGGTCATCCATGTCAACGCCGATGACGCGGAGAGCTGCGCATGGGCCGCGCGCATCGCGATGGAATGGCGCCAGGCGTTCGGTCACGACATCGTGATCGAGATGCTCTGCTACCGGAAGCTCGGCCATAACGAGGGCGACGAGCCTTCGTTCACGCAGCCCGCGCTCTACCGCCGCGTGAAGCAGGCGCGCCCCGCGTTCCAGACCTACCGCGCGCGCCTCGTGTCGGAGGGCGTGTTCACCGACGCGCAGATCGACGCGATGCTCGATGCGCGCGAGGCCCTGCTCGACACCGCGCAGACCGCCGCGAAGCAGCAGCCGATCGATCCGATCGTCGATCCGTACCGCAATCACTGGGGCGGCATCGCGCAGCAGTACTCGCACGAGCCCGCCGTCACGAAGGTGTCGATCGAGACGCTCGGCGAACTCTGCGGAAAGCTCGGTTCCGTTCCCGAGCACATGACCGTGCACCGCGCCGTCGCGAAGCAGCTCAAGGACCGCGCCGCGACCGTCGAGTCGGGCAAGGTCGACTGGCCGATGGGCGAACTGCTCGCGTACGCGTCGCTGCTCGCCGAGGGACATCCGATCCGCCTCTCCGGACAGGATGTCGAACGCGGTACCTTCAGCCACCGGCACGCGGTCGTCACCTGCCAGGACTCGAACGAGGCCCACTGCAACCTCAACGAGGTCGCGGAGAAGCAGGCGCGCTTCTGTGTGCACAACTCGCCGCTCACCGAGAGCGCGGTGCTCGGCTTCGAGTACGGATATTCGCTGGGCGACCCGAAGATGCTCGTCATCTGGGAGGCGCAGTTCGGCGACTTCGCCAACGGCGCGCAGGTGATCATCGATCAGTTCATCGCCTCGGGCGAGGCGAAGTGGAAGCGCTCGACCGGACTCACGCTCTTCCTCCCCCACGGCTACGAGGGCCAGGGCCCCGAGCATTCGAGCGCACGGCTCGAGCGCTTCCTGCAGCTCTGCGCGAACGACAACATGCAGGTGGTCTACCCGACGACTTCCGCGCAGCTCTTCCACCTGATCCGCAAGCAGGTCAAGCAGGAGTTCCGCAAGCCGCTCGTCGTGATGACGCCGAAGTCGATGCTGCGGCTCGACGCCGCGGCGAGCGATGTCGCGGGCTTCACCGACGGGCACTTCCGCACGGTGCTCCCCGACCCGGCGATCTCGCGCGAGGCCGCGGATGCGGTGAACAAGGTGATCCTCTGCTCCGGCAAGATCTACCACGAACTGCACACGCAGCGCATGAAGAGCGGCCAGGACACGACGGCCATCGTGCGCATCGAGCAGCTCTTCCCGTTCCCCGACGACGCGGTGAACAAGGTCATCGCGAAGTACCCCAACGCGAAGAAGTTCCTCTGGGTGCAGGAGGAGCCGCGCAACATGGGCGCGTACCGCTTCGCGCAGGCGCAGCTCAAGGAGCTGTGCAGCATCGATGTCCAGTATGTCGGCCGCATGGATTCCGCCAGCCCCGCGGTGGGCAGCTCGAAGCAGCATGCGATCGAGCAGGACAAGATCCTCACCGAGGCGATCGGCGCGGCGAAGTCCGGCGGTGGCCCGGCGGGTGGACCGGCGAGCGGACCCGAGAAGAAGGAAGCGGACGAAGGCAAGACGATCGAAGGCAAGGCGACCGAAAGCAAGGCGACCGAAAGCAAGGCGACCGACGGGAAGGGCCCGGACGGCAAGGAAATCCGCGCAGGCAAGTGAGTGGTCCGCGCGAGCGGACCCCTTAGATGGTGCTGAACGAAAGAGGCGAAATGGCTGTCGACATCACGATTCCGTCCCCCGGCGAATCCATCACCGAAGTGTCCATGAGCGGTTGGCTCAAGAAGGACGGGAGCTATGTCGAGCGCGATGAGCTCCTCGCCGAGATCGAGTCCGACAAGGCGACGCTCGAGCTTCGCGCGCCGGCGTCGGGACTCCTGAAGATCGGCACCGCGAAGGGCGACGGCATCAAGGTCGGCGCGGTGGTGGCATCGATCGATACGAGCGCGGCGAAGCCCGCGGGATCGTCCGATGCGAAGAGCGATGCGAGCAGCGGCGGCTCCGGCGAGTCGCATGCGGCGACGCTCGAGCCGACGCGCGTCTCCGGCGTCGCGCGCAAGGTCGCGGCCGAGCGCGGCGTCGATCCCGCGACCGTCACGGGTTCGGGGCCGTCGGGCCGCGTGATGAAGGACGATGTCATCGCCGCAGCGGCGCCCGCGAAGCCTGCGGCTCCGGTCGTGACGCCGGCGAAGCCCGCGGCTGCCCCCGTTGCGACGACGCCGCGGCCCGCCGCCGGAACGCGCGGCGTCCGCCGCGAGAAGATGACGAAGCTCCGCCAGAAGATCGCCGAGCGCCTGGTCCACGCCCAGCACACCGCCGCGATGCTGACGACCTTCAACGAGTGCGACATGACCGAGGTCATGCGGATCCGCTCGGAGAACAAGGACGCGTTCGAGAAGCAGCATGGCGTCGGGCTCGGCTTCATGAGCTTCTTCGTCCGCGCCGCGGTCAGTGCCCTGCAGAAGTATCCGCGTGTCAACGCGTACATCGTCGGCCAGGGTGCCGAGACGGAGATCGAGTTCCACGACTACGCCGACATCGCGGTGGCGGTCGGGACCGACAAGGGCCTCGTGGTTCCCGTCCTCCGCAACGCCGACGCGATGAACTTCGCGAACATCGAATCGACGATCAAGGACTTCGCCCTGCGCGCGCGCGACGGCAAGCTCTCGGTCGACGAGATGACGGGCGGAACCTTCACCATCTCGAACGGCGGCGTGTACGGCTCGCTCATGTCGACGCCGATCCTCAATCCGCCGCAGTCGGCGATCCTCGGCATGCACACCATCAAGAAGCGTGCCGTCGAGGATCCGCGCAACCCCGGGCAGGTCGCGATCCGCCCGATGATGTACCTCGCGCTCAGCTACGACCACCGCATCATCGATGGCGCCGAAGCAGTGGGCTTCCTCGTCCACATCAAGGACATGATCGAGAAGCCCGAGCGGCTCCTGATGGTCTGAGTGTCCCGACCGCCTGGGCAACGCCGATGGCTGGTCACACGGCGGTTCGCCACGCTCAGCGGCCGGCGAGCTTCTTGTCGGCGCCCTTCTTCTCGGCGTAGACGAGCTCGCCCTCGGTCGGGATGCCCATGTAGCCGAGCACATCGTTGATGATGTGCGCGACGACCGGTCCCGCGACCGCGCCGCCGCCCGTCGCGCCACCCGTCGCCTTCGCCTTGCTGTCGGGGTCCTCGATCGTGACCAGGACGACGATCTCGGGATCCTCGTACGGCGCTCCTGCGATGAAGCTCGCGAGGTACTTGCCGGGCAGGTAACCACCCTTCCCCGCGAGCTGGGCCGTGCCGGACTTTCCGAACGCACGGTAGAGGAGCGTGTCCTTGAGGCGCTTGCCGGTGCCTTCGGTGATGACCTTCTCCATCACCTCGCGCGACTCGCGCACCGTCGCGTCGGAGAGGACGGGCATCGAACCCATCAGCGTCCCGGGCGCGATCGGCTGCAGGGAGAGCGGAACCATGTCTCCGTCGCGGCAGAACGCGGTGAACGCGCGGGCGAGCTGCAGCGGCGTGACCGCGATGCCCTGCCCGAACGACACCGACGCGAGCGCACGCGTCTTGTTCGACCACTCGTCCGCGCGCGGCATGATGCCGGCGCTCTCGCTCTCGACGCCGATGTCGGTGCTCTCGCCGAAACGCCACTCCGAGAGGCACTTCTTCATCTCGCCCGAACCCATGCGGAACGCGACGGTCGCCATGCCGGCGTTCACCGACTTCACGAGCACCTGCTCCCAGGTGCGCGGGCCGTAGCTCGACGGATGCGCCTCGCGCACGGGCCGCTTGGCGCGACCATCGGTGAGGACCAGCGGTCCGCTCGGAAGCTGCAGCTTCTCCTCGCGGCGCGCGTGGCCGTGCTCGGTGGCCCATGCCCAGACGAATGCCTTGAAGATCGAGCCCGGCTCGAAAGGATCGGTCGCCCAGCGCATGCGCGCGAGCGCGGGATCGCTCGCGCCCCAGTCGCGCGTGATTCCCTCGCGGCCCGAGTTGCGGTTGATCGTCGAGTAGGCGGCGAGCACCTCGCCGGTGCGTGCATGCACGACGAGGCAGCGGCCGCCGGCCGCGTTCGCATCGGCCACCATCTTGTCGAGGTTCGCCTCGACGAGTTCCTGGATCACGATGTCGATCGACAGACGCACCGATTCACCGAGGTCACCCTGCCGGTAGCCGTCGGGCGGAATCGAGATCACCGATCCGAGCCGCGAGGCGAAGTAGGTCGTGAACCCGGCCTCGGAGGCGAGCCGTGCGTTCGCCAGCCGCTCGACACCGCTGCGTCCGACCACGCCTTCGGTTCCCGTGCCGAGCGATGCGAACGCGATCGCGGCTCCATCCGTCGCGCCACGCTGCGCCGCGAGCAGTCGCTCGCGCTCGTGCGCCGTGGTCGCGGGCTTGATCTCGATGACCGGTGGAAGCGCCTCGAGGATCTCCTCGAACGCGACCGCATCCTGCGTCATCGCGAGCGCCCACCAGCGCATCCGAACATCGGGAACCGCGGACTCGTCGCCGAGCAGCGTCGCCGCGATCGCCTCGGGCGTCAGGCCCGAGACCGCGGCGAGTTCGCCCGCCATCGTTCCGATCGGGTCGTCCTCGACGCTCGCGCTCTCACCCGCCGCGATGCGCGCGATCGCCTCGGCGTTCGACGCGTACACCTCGCGCAGGAGCGCGCGGATGTCCACGAGAAGCGGGATGTCGGACACGACATCGACACCCGTCTTGCCGACGATCGGCGCCGCGATGTCGCCGTACGGACGCACACGCTCGGACTTCGGCTGCAGATGCGCGGCGCGCACGATGCTCGTCGGTCCACCCGCCTCCCTGGCCGAGCGAAGCAGGCGGATCTGGTCCTCGGTCATGTCGCGCTCGACGACCACATAGCGCGGGAGCGACGCCCACTCCTCGTCCGTGAGCTCACCGCTCGCGGGAATGCGGCGCAGACCGGTGGGAACGCGCGCGTGATCGGCCGCCGCGGGATCGCGGTGGACGATGCGCTGCACCACTTCGTCGGGTGCGATCCCGAGAATGGGGCCGAGTTGCGCCGAGAGCTCGCTGATCGGATCGAGCACGATGCGGTCGGTCTCGCGCCCCTTCCCCGACGCGATGCGGATCGATGAACGCTTGTTCGAGAGAAGCGTGTCGCGGTACAGGTCGCGCACATCGACATAGAGCGTTCCGCTCAGGGTGTCGAGCGCGAGCGTGCGGCCGTTGCGGTCGAGGATCTCGCCGCGAGGCAGCGCGTCGGCGACGGCTCGCTGCTGCGCGAGCTTCCCGTTCGCATCCTGCATCGACCCGAGCAGCTTCGGGCCGGGATCGACCTTGAGCTGCACGACACGCGCCGTCACGCCCACGATGCCCACGGCCACGACCGAAACGAGCCCGCATGCCCAACCGGAGATCGATCGAGCGCGTGCGGGCCGTCTTCCATCCCGACTGTTCACGGTGTTCATCCACCCAGCTCCTGGCTACGCGCCTGCTTCGCGGGCTCGACCACGGTGAGCGTGTCGCCCATCTCGCGCTCCGTGGCGCGCGAGGGATCGAATCGGAACGGGACCGATCGGTACTCGGCAAGGCGCTCGGCGCCGAAGCGCTCCTTGAGCGCGGTCGCCGTCGTCGCGCGCGCGACCTTCACCTGGAGCGCGACGCGCTCACGGTCGGCTTCCTGCAGCCGGAAGTGCGTGCGGCTGATCTGCGCAGCCGCATCGATGCGCTTCTGGCGGTTCACCAGCAGCGCGCCGTACATGGCGCCGAGCACGATGATGACGGTTGCGATCTTCGCGAACATCGGGCCTCCATGCCTCGCGCCGTCACCGGCGCATTCGCGGTGAAGCGGTCACTCCGCGGCGACGCGGATCTGCGAACCGATCTTCAGGTTCTTCTCGTTGAGTCCGGGATTCAGGTCGCGGATGCGCTGGACATTGGCGTTGTTCGCCTTGCCGAACGCGCGGGTCGCGATCTTCCAGAGGCTGTCGTTGGCCTTCACGGTCACGGTGCGACCTCCGCGGGCCGGCTCTACCTCGTTGCGCGGCGAAGCAGGCTTCGGCTGCGCGACCGGCTTGTCGGCGACCACGGTGGAGGGAGCCGGCGCGCCCGAGGCGGCTTTCGGATCGAGCACCGAGATATCGGGAATGCGCAGGGACTGACCGATGCGCAGTCGGGTCGGGTCCACGCCGTTGTAGTCGGCGAGCTTTGCGGCGAGCGAGCGCGTGCCGTAGTACTTGAGCGCGATCTTCTCGGGGTTCTCGCCGCTCGCGATCGTGTGCGTGCGCTCGGCTGCGGCCTGCACGCGCGGAGTCTCGGCCGCAGGGGGGAGCTCGCGCGCCGCGGGCTCGGGATGCACCAGTTCGATCTCGCGGGCGAAGGAGTCGGCCGGACGCACGACCGTGCGTCCATCCACCGTGGCAGGCTCGGCCTCGGCGCGCTCGGGCATGCGACCGAAGTCACGCACCGGCTCGTCGAACGCACCGGGCAGCGGCTTCGCCTCGTAGCTCACGATGGTGGCGGGGTCGGCGATCTGCGCATCGCGCGCCGACAGGTGATCGGACACCAGAATGCCCACGAAGAGCAGGAGTCCGAATCCAATGACCATCACCAGCTTGTTCTCGCGCGTCATGACTGAGCTTCCTTGCTTCAGCCTTGCTGCTCGTCGTCCATCGCCGTGCATCGTGCACGCGCCTCGGATGGACAGACTCTCGCACCAAGTTGTTCACCGTCGTCCAAGGTCGCCGATCGCAGGCGTCGCCTCGCGAGCGGAACCATCCGCTGCAGGGCCATCGACCATGACGGCCCTGAGCTTCGCGGAGCGCGCACGCGGGTTCTCCGCAGCCTCGCGCTCCGAACACACCACTGCTCCGGACCGAATCTCGCGAGCGAGGCCGGCCTTTCGCAATTCGGCGAATGATTGCTTCACCATGCGGTCCTCGAGGCTATGGAACCCGATGACCGCTGCACGCGACCCGGCTGCCATCCAACTCGGTTGCCCTTCGTGTGTCCGCCGCGCCGCGCGCTGAATCGAATCGAGGAGCGCATCGAGCGCTCCGAGTTCATCGTTCACCGCGATGCGAAGCGCCTGGAAGGTCTTCGTCGCCGGATGCATCCGCGAAGCGTGCGCCCGGGAGCCGTATGCCTCCCGGACAAGATCCGCAAGCTGCGCCGTCGTCAGAATCGGCGCTTTCGAGCGCGACGCCGTAATTTTCGCCGCGATCCGTCGGGCCATCGGCTCCTCGCCGAAGCGTTGGATCGCATCCGCGAGTTCCCGCTCGCTCGCCGAGGCCACGAACTCGGCCGCAGTCATGCCGGAGTCGGGGTTCAGGCGCATGTCGAGCGGCCCGTCGCGCATGAAGCTCAGCCCCCGCGCGGGGGCATCGACCTGATTCGAGGCGAATCCGAGATCGGCGAGCACCATGTCGGCAGCGACGCCGAGCCGCTCGAGCTCCCGACCGACCGACGCGAAACTCCCGTGCACGCAGTCGACCGAGGGGCCACCGACCGCCAGGATGCGCTCCCGGGCGAAGGCGAGGTTCGAGGCGTCGAGATCGAAGAGGACCACACGCCCCGTCGGGCCGAGCACCCGCGCCACCGCCTCGGCATGGCCGCCGCGACCTGCGGTCAGATCGACATACACCTCTCCGTGCCG
Organism: Planctomycetota bacterium; assembly: GCA_041163725.1. Taxonomy (GTDB): domain Bacteria; phylum Planctomycetota; class Phycisphaerae; order Phycisphaerales; family SM1A02; genus QWPT01. The sequence continues at coordinate 4,930 of JBEAQW010000187.1, read as the reverse complement.
CGGCTGCAGCATCTCGAGGACCTCGGCAAGCATGACGGGGATGTGCCCGGGGTCGCCATCCATATTGAGTCACAATGCCCTATCTACGGCTGGCGCTCTTGAAACGCCGTTGGATCGCGCCCACCGCCGGTTCCATCCGAAGCGGGCCCGCTCGGCGGAGCGCTCGGGACGGCCAGGGAATCCCATCGATTCCGAAGCGCCAGCTTCAGCCCGATGGCACCGATCGCTCCGAAGAGGACGACCGATACCGCGTACAGGATCCGGAGTCGAACATATTGCCCGATCGCGAGGGCGCCGAGCGTCACCCCGACGATGCCGAAGGCGATCGAAAGCGCGTACAAGGCGAGCACCGCCCGCTTCACGCCACCGAGCGAGCGCTTGGCGATGTGGTGGATGTGGTTCGCGTCGGGCGTGGACATCGGAAGTCCGGCCAGTTTGCGCCGCAGGATCGCCAGCGAGGTATCCATGATCGGCAGCGCGAAGATGATGAGGCCCGCGAAGACGAGGTGGGAGTCTCCGTGCTCACCGAGCATCAGGATCGATACGACCACGAGGTAGCCGATCAGCAGGCTGCCGCAGTCGCCCAGGAAGATGACCGCGGGATTGAAGTTCCAGGGTAGGAACCCGACCACGGCTCCCAGGAGCGCGAGGCAGAGCGCGATACGCACGCCGGACAGCGACTCGAATGGATCCGCGCCGAGATTCGCCGAGGCGAGCATCAGGCTGATGATCAGCAGACCGACCGCCATGATCGCGGCGGTCCCCGAGCAGAGGCCGTCGAGGCCGTCGATCAGGTTCATCGCGTTGCAGCCGCCGAGCACGAAGATCGCGATGAGCGCCGTGCCGATCCAGTAGAAGACATCGCCCGACTCGAGCGCGACCGGACCCAGCGCGAGGAGGATCGTGTCGGGCCTTCCAAGCAGCGGCTGGAGGACGCCCTCCGCGACGCGCGTTCCGATGTCCTGCACCGCGAGCGCGGCGGCGGCGACGAGCTGTCCCGCGATCTTGAGACGCGGATCCCAACCCCAGACATCGTCGGCAAGGCCCGTAAAGGTGATCGCGACGATGCCGATCACGATCGAGACGGGGATCGGCGCGAAGGTCGCGGCCGGACCGCTCTGGATCGTGTAGCTGTACGCGATTCCGGCCATCACGCCGAGGAACACCGCGAAGCCACCGAGGTACGCGATCGGAAACTTGTGCTGCTTGCGCGCCTCGTTCGGCTTGTCGACGATCTCCATCGCGATGGCGAGATGGCGCACGAACGGCGTCGCGACGAGCGTCACCACGAAGGCGACGATGAAGACCCACGAATAGCTGTTCAGGAAGTCGAGACTCGTGAACTGGCCCACCTCCCGCACGGCGAGGTCGGCGGCGGCGGAACTCGGTACACGGATCGCGTCCGGATCAACCGGCAGCGGCCCAACGGGCACCAGGATCTGCGATGCGCCTCCCCCGGACTGCGGGAGTGCGTTCAGCACGATGCACCTCCGACGCCGGCCTCCGTGGACTCACGGGCGCGGAGCTCGTCCGCAAGATCGCGGATGGTCTGTTCGAGCGTGATCGAGGGGGAAAACCCGACGGCAGTCCGAATGCGCGTCAGGTCGGGCTGCCGCACCGCAAGATCGTCGAATCCGGCCGCGAACGCCTGCGAGTAGGGCACCATCCGGATGCCGCTCGACGAACCGAGCGTGCGGACGACGAGGTGCGCGAGATCGATCATCGAGATCGATTCGTCGCGGCCGACATTGAACACGCCACCGGCGCACGACGGCGACTCGAGGAGCCGAGGCAGCGCCTGCACGACATCGCGCACATCGCAGAAGCACCGCGACTGCCTACCGTCGCCATGCACCTCGAGATCGCGTCCATCGAGGGCCGCACGCACGAAGCGCGGGAGCACCATGCCGTAGTCGCCGATCTGCCGCGGTCCCACGGTGTTGAAGAACCGCACGATCACGGCCGGAAGTCCCTGCTCGCGGTGGTACGCGAGCGCGAGGTACTCGTCGATCGCCTTCGAACACGCGTAGCACCAGCGGCTGAAGGAGGTCGAGCCGTAGACGACATCGTCGTCCTCGCGCATCGGCACGCGGACGCCCTTCCCGTAGACCTCGCTCGTCGAGGCGATGAGGATGGGAAGCGCGCGCTCGGCGGCGAAGCGGAGCACGACGCTCGTCTCGTGGATGTTGGTCTCGATCGTATGGATGGGCCGCTCGACGACGAGTCGCACGCCCACGGCGGCCGCGAGGTGGTAGACGCAGTCGTAGTCCGAAGCGGAGAGCGTCGGCATGATGTCCGACACCTCGCCTTCGATCACGCGGTACCGATCGCGTCGTCCGGGCACCGAGCGAACGAGGCCCGGATTCGCGCGCCGACCGGTCGAGAAGTTGTCGATCACGGTGATGGAGTCGCCGCGGTCGAGCAGCAGCTCCGAGAGATGCGAGCCGATGAAGCCAGCACCGCCCGTGATGAGCACCCGCCGCGGCGAGGGTGCATGGGCGTCGTTGCCCGAATGGTGTTGCGGGTTGGAATCCAAGTCTGTTCACGCGGCGGCGTGCCGCCGTCCTGATTGCCGTTTCGATTCACTTGCCCGCGTACGCGGCCATCGTCTCGTAGTTCTTGCGGAGGTAGCCGCCGGCCGTGTTGATCGGACGGTTGAGCACGGCACCGAGGAGGTGACCCCGGACATCGCCGAGCTGGCTCGCAACACGCGCCACGAGACCTCGCTGGTCCTGGTACGCGCGCACGACGAGCAGCACGCCATCGACCTTGTTCGCGACGGCGAGTGCATCGCCCGCGACAACGACCGGGGGCAGGTCGATGAGCACGATGTCGTAGCGCGCCGCAACCTCGCCGAGGAACGCATCGAACTTCTCGGTGTTGAGCAGCTCGAACACGCGGTGCTCCGGAATGCCCGCCGAGACGATGTCGACATCGCCACCGGCCGGACGGATCACATCCACTGCGGTCGCGTTGCCCGCCAGCACATCGCCGAGACCGCGCGCATCAGGCTCGGTCTCCATCGCCGCGGCGAGCTGGCTGCGGCGGAAGTTCGCATCGACGACGAGGACCTTGCGGCCGCTCGCCGCCATCGAGTCGGCGAGATTCGTGATGACGCTCGTGGTGCCCGCCTGAGGCAGACCGCTCACGCACGCGATCGACTTGACCGAGTGCTGGTTCGCCGCCTTGAGCACCTGACCCGCCAGCTGGCGCGAGAGTTCCGCGACCACCGACTTCGGCGCATCGCGCACCACGCGCTCGACCTTCTTCGGCCCGAGCGGATCCTCGGCGAGGTCGGGAATCGAGCCGAGGAGTCGGAGCCCCCCGATGCCGGCGAGATCGGTCGCGTAGCGGACCCGGTTGTCGAGCAGCTCGCGGACGAAGATGAAGCCGAGGAACACGGCGAGACCGAGCACGCCGCCGAGCGGAAGCATGTACTTCAGCTGCGGGAAGCTCTTTTCGCGGGGGGTCTGGGCGCGCTTCGCGATCGAGACCGCGCGCGCATCGTCGCGGGCCTTCAGCTGATCGAGGTTCGCGAGCACGTCGAGCTGCTTGGCGCGCGCCTCGAGCAACCGCTCGCGCCGCTCCTTCAGATCGTCGATCGTCGAGAGATTCGCGGTGTAGTCGCGGAGGCGCACGGCCTGCTGCGCATAGTCCTTCTCGAACTTGTCCATCAGGCCGAGGTAGCTCTCGACCTGGTCGGAGAAGGTCTTGAAGTCGGCGTTGAGATTGCGCCGCAGCACCTGCTGGAGCAGGGCATCGCGCTCGAGTTCGGCCGCGCGCACCTGCGTCTCCATGTTGCGGAGCGCGGCGTGATCCGCGCCGAACCTCTTGCGGTAGCTCTCCGCCGCGACCTTCAGCTGCTGCAGGTCGCCGGTGGCGCGCTGCACCTGGAGGTCCTCCTCGGCGTTGCGGATGTCATCGGGCGACGGCTCGAGGCGACCGTCCATCTTCGCCTCGGTCTGGGACTTGCGGCTCTGCGAGAGCGTGAGGAGGGACTTCGTCTCGCCGAGGCGACGCGCCGTATCCTCGACGATGAGGAGCATCTCGCTTCGCTCCTCACTCGTCGAGGTCATGTTGTTCTCCTTGACGAACTTATCGATGTCGGTGCCGATGCTCGCGAGCTGGGAGTCCAGATCGTCGAGCTGGCGCTTGAAGTTCTGGCGGTTGGACTCGAACTTCTGGTCGTCGGCGGCCTTCTTGACCTGGATGTAGGTCTCGGCGATGCGGTTGAGGACGACGGGAACATCGTCGGCGACATGCGTCGACCAGGTGAGGGCGAAGTAGTTCGTACGGCGGCGATGGCCGACTCCAAGCTCATCCTCGAGGTCGTCGACCGCATCCTCGGCCACGAAGCGTCCGGAGTCGTCGCGGTACCATTCGCTCCACTTGGTCTGCTCGATGTCGCGATGGTTCATCGCCTTGAGCAGGATCTCGCGTGACATGAGGCGTGCGGCCTCGGTCTGGCCGGCACGCTCGACGGCCTCCTCCGTGCGCGTATCGCGCGAGGTCACATCGGTCGCCTCCTCGGGTCCGACCTGGAGCTCGAAGAGCACCGTGTCGGAGTAGAGCGGATAGACGACATTCGAAACGACATGCGCGACGAGTCCGACGCCGACGCCGACCACCGCGGCCGCGGCGATCTTCCAGGTGTTCTGACGCAGCACGCGGATCGGATCGATCTGCGGACCGCTCGGTGCCGGGCTGCCGGACCGCGGACGCCCTGGTTGGTTGCGCGGATCGATGGGGCTCTTGGCGGGTGCGATGCTCATGGCTGTTCTCGGAATTGGTCTATCGGGACTTCCGGGCGGTCACTTGAGGGCGGTTGGCCCGATGTGTTTCGGGACCGTGTCTGCGTCCCTCGTCTCGCTCACTTCAGCGTGGCCTCGAGCTCCTGGATCGACTTCAGGGTCGGCGGATCGGGGTTCAG
>JBEAQW010000186.1:0-13995 GCA_041163725.1 Planctomycetota bacterium | reverse complement strand
CACCTTCGAGATCACCGGCACGAAGGGCGTGCAGCAGTTCACCTTCGCCGAGGGAACCGCCCAGTCGAACATCATCTCGGCCATCAACAGCTTCAAGGATGCCCTCGGTATCTCGGCTGTGCAGTCGACGGGCTCGGCTGCCCGAATCCAGATCAACTCCACCGGGTACGGGTCGGACGCCTTCGTCCGCGTCAAGGAACTCTCGAACCAGGGCGCGACCGATTTCATCTACGCCACCGATGCCGGCGGTACTGCAGTGGCCGATCTGAAGGACGCTGGCCGCAACGCCACCGTTCTGATCAACGGCACCTCGGCCACTACGGACGGCCTGAGCGCGCGCGTCTCGAGCGACGGCTTCGATGTCTCGATCAAGATCGACGGCACGAGCGCCCTCAACGCCGCGAACCAGACCACGACCTTCTACATCACCTCGGGTGGTGCGAACTTCAACCTGTCGCCTTCGGTCGACATGGCTGGCAAGGTGTCGCTCGGTATCGAGACCGTCACCACCGGCAACCTCGGCAACGGCACCGCGGGCTTCCTCTCCGACCTCAAGTCGGGCGGCACCGCGAATGTCCAGAACGGCGATCTGTCGAAGGCCCAGGAGGTCATCTCCGCGGCGATCAAGCAGGTCTCCACGCTCCGTGGCCGTCTCGGCGCGTTCCAGAAGAACGTCGTCGGCTCGACCATCTCGAGCCTCTCGGTTGCGCTCGAGAACACGACCGCAGCCGAAAGCGCCATCCGCGACACCGACTTCGCGGCTGAGACGGCGTCGATGACCCGCTCGCAGATCCTCTCGCAGGCTGCGACCCAGGCCCTCGCGCTCGCCAACAGCGCTCCGCAGCAGGTCCTCTCGCTCATCGGCTAAGCCGGTAGCGAGGGGCGGAGGAGCCCGATCGGTCTCACCGCATCGGGTACAACACGAGAAAGAAGGGGCGGTCCGTAAGGGCCGCCCCTATCTTCTTTTTCGGCGGGGCCGGGAATCACACGCGCGTAAGTCCCTGTGCGGCCGTTTATGAAGAGGTTCCGAATAAATGTGGATCGATTTTGCGCATTCTGCGTTGACCGCGCGCGAAGCGGGGGCACATTCGGTCTTGGAGGGAGGGTCCCTCAAAGGGAGAGAAGGACCCTCAACATGTGTGTCGAACGTGGAACTTCGACAGGACTCTGTTTTTCTGTCGAGACTGCTGCCCGGATGTTCCGTGGCGGCGAAGGGGCATGGCGCCTCAATGCAGTACGCCGTGCAGGTCTGTTTGTTTTGCTTCTGGTGTGTCTCCCGACATTCCTGTCCATGCTTGGTTCAGGCAAGAGCCTGAGCGAGGCGTATGGGCAGGGCGAGTCCCATGCGGTCGCCTCGACCGAGCAGGCCTCTTCCGATCTCGCTGGGCTTTCCGCACAGCGCGACGAATCGTCAGGATTCGATACCCGGAAGTTGCTGCGAGATCGAAGCGAACCGACGGTGGCGGGAGCTGCGATGCATGTCGCACTCTTCGTCCCGCGCAACTGAGCGCTGCTGGACACAGCACTCGATTGCGTGACTCGACCGTTTCGTTGGTGCCCTCCCCGGAGGGTTCGTGAAAGGAGAGGAACAGGGACCTCGAAAGAGGTTGAGAGGCCGAGAGGCCGAAAGGCCAGCAGGCTACGAGGCTAAGGGACCCCTCTCTCGGTGATCGCGTTCTACGAACGCGTTTGACGAAGGATGGGATGCCTCGATTCAAAGGGCAACGGGAATAGGGACCCCGGGCCCGCCGCGAGCAATCGCGGGATCTCTCGGAGGGAATCACCGCTGTAGGGAGGGAAGAGGCGCGACTGACAGGCCGCGCACGACCTACGAAGCGTGGAAACCCACCTCACGAACGACGCGAAGCGCGGGACCGCTTCGCGACAACCAACGAACAAACCGGACTGGCCGCGAAAGCGGCCAGTCCTGTTTTTAGCCACTTCTCTGGTTGCCGCCGACCCGCAGGGGGCTCATGAATCGGCGCGTGCCTCGGCCGACCGTGCACTTCCGCGGCGAACGAGGGACTTGGCGAAGATCGTGCCCAGGATCGCGGCGAGCAGCGCGACGACCGACGAGGCGACGACCGCGCGGGAACGCGCGAGCGCGCGTCGTTCCGAAGCCTCGAACACCTCGCTCGCCTGCTGCGTCACGACCACGCCCCACGCGAGTGCGGGTACGCGGACCCATGCACCCACGGCATCGACTCCCTGCGTGTCGGGACTTCGTCCGCGGAAGGGACTTCCATAGAGCAGTTCCTGATGGCGCCGGAGGTCCGGATCGCCGCGGGAGACGAGCGTGGTCGCGGCGAGTGCCGCGTTCGCGCGACTTGGTGTCGTCGCGACGACCTGGTTTCCCACCATGACGATTCCGATCGCGTCTCCCGTTCGCCCCAGTCCGGTGTAGTCGCCGACGATCGCGTCGAGGCTGTCATTGGGTATCGGGATCACCGTGAAGCCGACGAGTTTGCCATCATCGAGGATCGGGCCCACCGCGTCGACCGTCGGTCGGACGCCATCGCGGGCGAGTGAGGGAGGCGTGAGCCGCGCGCTGCGATCGCGGCGGACCGCATCGAGCGCGCGATCGATGCCGAAGGTCGTCGGGCGCGCCTCGCTGGCGGTCGACCCGGACGCGATTTCGCCCTTCGTATCGACCGTCACACGCCCTTCGGCGTCGAGCAGCAGAAGCCGCTCGATCTCGGATGCGGTGATGAAGGCCTCGGCCCGCGCGCGCGCGGTCGCCGCGTCGCCCGCGAGTGCGACATCGGTCGAGGCCCCGGCGGCGTTCCGGAGTCGCTCCCGCGCCAGCGCGTCGAGGCGGGCGGCCTTCGCTTCCGCGATCGCAGCCATCGAGGCGATCGCCGCGCGCTCCGCACCATCGTCGACGCCTTCGTCCGTCATGAAGTAGGCGGTGGAAAGGGGGGCGAGGCCCGCCAGCAGGAAGCAGGCGGCGAGCTTGACGATCGGGAGTCGAGTCGCGGGCATCGTTGCAGCGTACAGGCGCGGGCGGGACCTGACCTGTTACGATCCAGACCGATGGAATCGGCCTCGCTCACGGTCCTGCTCGATCGCGCAACCGCCGGAGATGCGGATGCGGCCAATGAAGTCTGGACGCTGGTCTATCGCGATGTGAAGGCGATGGCGGCGGCCGCCCTCGCGGGTGAGGCGCGGCGGGCCGAATTCGAACCAACGATGGTTGTGAACGAGGTCTACCTCCGACTCGCGAAGAGCAGCGGGCAGAAGTGGAATTCCCGTCGGCACTTCTTCGGAGCGGTGGCGCGTGCGATGGAGCAGTTCCTCATCGACGCGGCGCGCACCTTCTCGCGGAAGAAGCGCAAGGCCTCGTTCATCGACCAGAGCATCGCCGAGTTGAGCCAGACGATCTCGGATGGGTCCGAGCGAACGGGTGAGGACGCCATTCGGCTCCTCGAACTCGTCAAGGAGCTCGAGCAGGTGTCGCCGGATGCCGCCGAGGTCATTCGGCTCCGCTATGTCTTCGGTCTGACGAATGCGCAGGTCGCCGTCGCGCTCGACATGGATGAGGCGGAGGTCGCGAACCATGTGCGGTTCGGTAGGGCCTTCATCAAGAACGCGCTGGAGTCGCCTGATGACTGAGCCGCGGCCTGAATTCGCTTCGATCGAGAAGGCGTTCAGGCATGCGGTCGGACTCGAGCGATCGGCGCGCGAGGGATTTCTTGCGGAGGTCGCCGGGCACGACCCGAAGCTTGCGGCGCGACTTTCCGCGCTCCTTGCCGCCGACGCCGCGCAGGATTCCGACAGTGGAATTCCCGGGGAAGACGCGCTCCTGGTGGTGCGATCGACCGCGGGAGTCGGGGGAGATGCGGGAATCCTCACGGGCCGTCGGATCGGCGGATTCGAGATCGGCGACCTGATCGGGCAGGGTGGGAGCGGTGCGGTGTACCGCGCACGCCAGGCGCGGCCCGCCCGCGTGGTGGCGTTCAAGGCGATGCGTCCCGAGGTGGCCGGAGCCAAGGCCCGCCGTCGATTCGAGCTCGAAGCCGAGCACATGGCGCTGCTTGCGCATCCGAACATCGCATCCGTCATCGCCGCGGGCTTCGACGACGAGTCGCGCGTCTCGTGGATGGCGACTGAGTTCGTCGAGGGAGCGCGTTCGATCGTGCGCTACGCCGAGGAGATGGGGCTCGGCATCTCGGATCGGCTCCTGCTGATGCGATCGGTATGTGAGGCCGTCTCGGCGGCGCATGCGAAGGGCGTTCTCCATCGCGATCTCAAGCCGTCGAACATGCTCGTCGGCGCCGACGGTGTCGTGAAGGTGATCGACTTCGGCCTCTCCCGCGCGATCTCCGTCGCGGATGGCCGATCGCTCGCGACCGAGACCGGCGAGATCGTCGGCACGCTCCTCTACATGAGTCCGGAGCAGTCGGCGGGCGACGCGAAGGCGGTCGATGTGCGCTCCGATGTGTTCGCACTCGGCGCGGTGCTCTACGAGCTGATCGCCGGTTGCGCCCCGCGCGAGATCGAGGGGAACTTCCTCGAGGCCATCCGCTCGATCGCCGTCACCGATATCCCCGCGCCCAGCCTTGCGAACCCAGCGATCGGTGCGGACCTCGATGCGGTGGTCGGTATGGCCTCCGCGCGCGAGCCCGACGCGCGCTACTCGACGGTACGCGCATTGTCCGAGGACCTCACCCGTGTGCTCGCGGGTGAGCCGGTCCGTGCTCGCGTGCCGAGCGCGCTGCGGAAGTTCCGCTTCTGGGTGCGACGCGAACCGCGGCTCGCCTCCGCGGTCGGCGTCGCTGCCGCGGCGACGCTCGGGCTTCTCCTCGCATCGGGGTTCTACGCGAACGGGAAGCGGGCCGAGGCGCGCCGCGCGAGCGAGATGTCGCAGCGCGTCTACGAGCAACTTGTTCCAGCGGCGGCTCGGCTTGCGCTCACGCAGGATGCGCCGGCGGTCCGCGAGATCGACCTGGCCGCGTACGAGCTCAGCGTGCTGCTCAACGGCGCCGACCATCCCGTCTCGGCGCGCCTCGCGCTGAAGCTTGCATTCGACTGGCTGAAGGGAGTCGGCTACGACACGGATCGCGCCGAGGAGTGGGCCGTGGTCGCGGAACGGTCGGCGGCGAGGTCCCCCGAACTGGGAGCCGACAGCGCACTGGCCATCGAGGCGCGCTGCGTGCAGGCATGGGCCCTCGTCGCGCGCGCGGCAGGCGCGCGCGAGGGCGAGGTCGCGCTCGCAGCCGTTGCGAAGGAGAGACTCGAAGCGCTGCTTCCGGTCATCGAGCAGCGCGATGATGTCGACCCCGCGAGTGATTGCCTCGGCACCCTTGGCGAGTATGCCGAGGCCGAGGGTGATCTCGCTGCCGCGACGCAGTACTACATTCGCGCGATTACGCGCTCGTCTCGGATCCGCGGAGGTGCCGACGAGGTCGTGGTCCAGACGCGCAGCTACCTCGTCGATACGCTGCGGCGCCAGGGGCGGTGGGAGGAAGCCCTCGCCGAGCTCGAGGCGCTGCTTTCGATCCAGCGCGAGCACGAGCGTGGGTTCTCGCCCTGGACCATCCGTTTCGCCATGCAGCGCGGCGAAGCGCTGCTGCGGCTCGGTCGGCTCGAGTTCGCGGTCGACCAGCTCATCGAGGCCGACGAACTCGTCCGCTCGCACATCGGCCCGAACCACGGCATGCGGAACCGGATACGCGCGTACCTGCGGGAGGCGCTCGCCGCGCAGGGAGTCGGTGACGACGAGATCCGCCAGTGGAGCGATGTACCGCTCGAGGCGTGACGCCGCGAGTTCCGCGAACCATGCGGAACGCTTCGCGATACGCTCCCCACGGTGACCCGAGTCCCGACATTCGACCAGCGCGATGCGGTCGCCGATCACCTCGATGCGCTCGAGGCGCGACGAGCCCGCGGTGGTGTCTCGCGCAGGAAGGCGCAGGGCGCGCACTACACCCCTCCCGAGCTCGTCGATCACCTCGTCACCGAAGCGCTGCTCGGATTGCGCATCGGTCCGGGCGGGCCGCTCGTCCTCGATCCCGCATGTGGCTCCGGCAACTTTCTCGTCGAGGTCGCGCGCCGCCTCGCCGCGCACGGGAGTGCACCGATCTCGCGCATCCTCTCCGAGTCGATCCACGGCTACGACATCGATCCGGTCGCCGTCGGACTCGCGCGCGATCAGTTGATGGCGCTGCTGCCCGCCCGTACCGGCCGGACGGTGCGCGGGCGCGTCGCGGCTGCGCTCAAGGGCCATGTCATCGTGCGCGATGCGCTCGACGGCGCCGCATACGCCGCGCCGGGCGGCGACGCGTTCGATCTCATCGTCGGAAATCCGCCGTTCCTCAACCAACTCGAGAAGGGAACCGCGGCGTCCCGCGCACATGCGCGGAAGATCGCGGAGCGGACGGCGGGGGCCGTCCGCCGCTACGCCGACCTCGCCTCGGCGTTCCTGGTCATCGCGCTCGGCGAGCTCGCGCCGCGTGGACGGCTCGCGTTCGTCATGCCGCAGTCGTTCCTCTCGACGGCCGATGCGCGTCCCGCGCGCGACGAGTCGCTGCAAAGGGCCCGCGTACGCTCGATCTGGTCGAGTGCCGATTCCCACTTCAGTGCCGCGAAGGTTCGTGTCTGCGGCCTGGTCTTCGGGAAGGGCGCATCGCGCACCGCTCTCCGACGCGCGTTCGGATCGGGGTTCGCGCGCCTGTCGGGTCCGTGCAGTCCGCCTGCCGTCGGCGACGAGTCGTGGGCGCCGCTGCTCGCCGAGGGGTTCGGCGCTCCTCGCGTCGCGGGCTCCCGCAGCACGCGTTCGATCGGAGCGTTCGCGCGCGCGACCGCCGATTTCCGCGACCAGTACTACGGCCTGCGCGGTGCCATCGAGGAGGACGGTACCGGACCGCGTCTCGCCACGACTCGCCACATCGATCTCGCGTCGTGCACCTGGGGCGCGTGCGAGGTGCGCGCGCTCGGCGTCCGCTACGCGCGCCCGACGATCGATCCTTCGCAACTGCATGGGCGCAAGGGCATGGACGGCTGGCTCGAGGCACGGCTCGTTCCGAAGGTGCTCGTCTCGACGCAGACGAAGGTGCTCGAAGCCTTCGTCGATGCACGCGGGGAGTACGCGCCGCTCGTTCCACTCATCACCGTGACTCCGCTCGGACGCACTTCACTCTGGATGATCGCGGCGGCGATCGCATCGCCGGTCGTGGTGGCGCGTGCGCTGACCCTCTACGCGGGAAGCGCGCTCGGGGCGGGTGCGATCAAGCTGTCGGCGCGGCAGCTTCTCGCGATGCCCGCACCCATCGACGGCGCGCTGTGGCGGCGCAGCGCCCGCGCGCTCGAGGCGCGCGACTTCAAGGCGTTCGCGGAGTACTCGTGCGCGGCACATCGGATCGCCGCCCGCGATTCGCGCGAGCTTGTGCGGTTCTGGCTTTGGCGCCTTGGCGCACAAGGATGAAAGAGCCCAGACTGAAAGTGCCCAGGCTGAAAGAGCACGAGGGCTGAAAAACACGAGAGCTGAAAAAGCACCGCGCCCGCCGATCGGCGGGCGCGGTGGAACAGATCATGTGTCGCGACGGCCGGATCAGGCCGCGGCCGCGACGGCGGTCGCGTTCTTCTTCGCGACCTCGACGAGCGCGTCGAAGGTCGTCGGATCCTCGATCGCGATCTGCGAGAGCATCTTGCGGTTCAGCAGGACGCCGGCGCGCTGGAGGCCGTTGATGAAGAGCGAGTAGCGCGTGCCGCGCATCCGGCAGGCGGCCGTGATGCGGGTGATCCACAGCGCGCGGAAGTCGCGCTTGCGCGCGCGGCGATCGCGCCATGCGTAGCGCTTCGCGCGCATGATGGCGACCTTCGCCTGCTGCTTGTGGCGGGACTTGGTTCCGTAGTAGCCGCGGGCTTCACGAAGAAGCTTCCGGCGGGCCTGCGTTCGAGCTGCACCCTTGCGTGCGCGTGGCATGTCTCAACCTCGAATCTCTTGACCGGCGGGGGCCCGGACTTCCGGACGCTTCGGACCCGACGATCTGTGCGGACAGTGAGCGGGACTCCAAGTCGACCCGAATGCGAAGGGGTGTCCTTCGCCGGATCGCTCAGGCCTGGACGGGGATCGCCTTCTCGAGCTCGCGGAGCTCGTGCAGCTCCTGGGAGAGCAGGGGGCGGAAGAGCAGCTTGCTGAGGGCGCGGATGTCACCGCTGCGCGCATAGCGGCGCTTGCGGTAGCTCTGGATCGCGGTGCCCGTCTTGTTGCTCTTGAGGTGACGGCTGTGCGGACGGCCAAAGCGGATCTTGCCGGTCTTGCTGACCTTGATGCGCTTGGCGAGTCCCTTGTGGCTCTTGTTCTTCGGCATGAGTGACTCCCGTTCGGGGGAATCGGGGAGGATAGCAGAACCAGCGAAAGGTTCAACTGCCCGAAGCGAGCAAGGCGCGGGGCGGTGGGGCGTTATCGGTTCCTGCGACCCGGGTGGGCCTCACTGCATGAGGAAGACATCGAGGGTGGTCCACTCGCCGGGCCCGTGGAAGCGCAGTTGGTCGCCCGATCCGTCGGCCGGCACCCAGATGTTCTCCTCGACGAAGACCCCCTCCGGACCGATGCGCAGCCGCATGACGGGCGATGCCTCGAAGAACACCGACAGATCGCCGTAGAGCACATTCTGACCGAAGCTCCCATGGTCGGGGCTGTTCTCACGGACTCCCCCGAACACCATTCCCTGGACGGTGCGGACGACGAACGGGTTGCGGTCGGCGAGCAGCGGCACATGCGCGGGCTGCCGGAAGTACCGGTTCATCGACTCGGTCGGCACCTGGGACGCGTAGCCCTCGCGCTCGGCGTCGTTGCCGCAGCAGAGGCAGTGCTCGCCGCAATAGCCCCGCTGGCGGAGCAGGTCGAGATGGCGGCTGTTGTCGTAGTTGGTCCAGGCGCCGAGCCGCGAGAAGTCGGGCGCGAGGCCCGCGACGAGCGGACGCTCGTTGAAGTCCGCCGCGTACTGGGCGAGCGCGGTTCCGACCTCGCGCATGCCGGCGGCGCAGGCATTGATCTCCTGCCGGTGCCTGAGCTGGTTGAGCAGCGGGGCGCCGATCGAGAGGGCGATCAGGGCCGCGCATGCGACGGCGACGAAGTCGGTCCAGCGCGTTCGGCGGCGAGGTCCCGCGCGTTCGGGTGTGATCCGCATGCGCTCGCTGCGATCGGCCTCCGCGCGCCCGATGCGGGCGAGAGTCGCGTCGACGAGCGATTCGTCGACCGATCCGGTGGATGCTCCGGATGCGTCGTCGAGCGGCGTTTCGGCCGCGATCGAGAGCAGCGCATGCGCCGCCTCGATGCGGGCACGCAGCGCAGGGTGTGCGCGCGACGCGGCTTCGGAGTCGAATCCATGTTCGATCAATGCGTCGACCGCCGCAGCGTCGTCCGGCGTCAGCATCGGCCCCGACTGGTCGGCGAGGGTGTCGTCGTCGTCCCGCGAAGCGTCGTCTCGGTTCACGCTCATCGTTCTCCGTCCGTCGTCTGGTCAGGTGGTGTGATCCCGCGCCGGGCGCACGCGAGCTTCCAGCTCTGCGCGAACGACGCCACCGCCGCATGCAGCCGGCTCTTCACCGTGCCCAGCGGAATCTCCAGGCTGTCCGCGATCTGCGCGTAGCTGAGCTTCTGGAAGTACGACAGCAGCAGGATCTCGCGGAAATGCGGCGGCATCTCGTCGATGACCTGCTTCACGATCGCGCGCTCGTCGGACTCCTCGAGCGGCGTGGCCGGGTCCTGCCCGGGTACCGAGAGCAGGTCGACGAACGCGGCGTTGCCGTCGACTCCCACGGGGGCGTCGAGACTGACCGCGTTGCGCCGGCGGTTCCGACGCAGGTAGTCGCGGCCCTTGTTCGCAGCGATCGTGTAGAGCCATGGCCTGAAGCGGCGCTCGGAATCGAACGCATCGGCGGCGAGATGGACCTGCAGGAACGCCTCCTGAAAGACATCGTCCGCGCCGGTGCGCGAGCCGACGAGTCTGGTGAGGAATCCGTGCAGTTCACCCGAGTAGCGACGGATGAGGACGCGCAGCGCGGTCGGGTCGCCTTCCCGATGCATGACGAACAACTCCTCGTCGGAGCGGTTCTCGTGGGGGATGTTGGCGTCGGGTACGGTCACGGAGCTCGCCGAACGGGGGCGCTTCGGAAAGATAGCGGACGCCGTGCCTTGTGCTGCGCGGGCGACTCCGGTCCGGATCCTCGTGTGCGTGTCGCCGAGCGTGCCCCCGATCGACTCCGCCAGCCTTGCCACGGCCCGTGCGAGCGGATCGACCGCGTCCGCACGGCTCGGGGCGGGGATGGCGATGGCGCGTGGCATAGGCCCGCGCTACGCCGCGCATCGGCGCCGGTTCGGGAGTCGCTCCCATTTTTGCCGTCGTTCCGTCCCCGTATCATCGTCGCCATGGGAGTGCCCCTCAGCCAGATGTGGACGGTCGCGAGTTATGTGCTTGGCCAGAAGCTCCGCGGCCGACGGCGGTACCCGCTGGTCCTGATGCTCGAGCCGCTCTTCCGCTGCAATCTCGCGTGCGCCGGCTGCGGGAAGATCCAGTATCCGCCGCACATCCTCAAGCGCCAGCTGACGGCCGAGCAGTGCTTCCGCGCCGTCGAGGAGTGCGGTGCGCCGATGGTCTCGATTCCCGGCGGCGAGCCGCTGCTCCATCCCGAGATCCGCGAGATCGTCGAGGGACTCGTCGCGCGCGGCAAGTACATCTACCTCTGCACCAACGCGCTCCTCCTGAAGGAGAAGCTCGAGGCGGGGCTCTTCAAGCCGTCGAAGTACCTCACCTTCAGCGTGCATATGGACGGACTCGAGGAACATCACGATTTCGCCGTGTGCCGCGAAGGCACCTACGCGAAGGCCGTGGAGGGCATCCGTCTCGCCGTACGCATGGGCTTCCGCGTGACCACGAACACCACGCTCTTCGAAGGTGCCGACCCGAATGCGGTCCGGGCGTTCTTCGACGAGATGATGGAACTCGGCGTCGAGGGAATGATGCTGTCGCCGGGCTACGCCTACGACAAGGCGCCCGACCAGTCGGGCTTCCTCGGCCGGCGGCGGACGAACGAGCTGTTCGACATGATCCTGTCGAACAGACGCGACGGCCGGCGGCGGTGGATCTTCAACCAGTCGCCGCTGTTCCTCGAGTACCTGATGGGGCGCCGCAGCTACGAGTGCACGCCTTGGGGGATGCCGTGCTTCAACATCTTCGGGTGGCAGAAGCCGTGCTACCTGCTGCAGGAGGGGTACGCCGAGACCTTCGAGGAACTGATGCAGGCGACCGAGTGGGCCGGCTACGGGCATGCGAGCGGCAACCCGAAGTGCGCCAACTGCATGGTGCACTCGGGCTACGAGGCGAGCGCGGTGGACCACACCTTCTCCAGCGTGGGAGGACTGTTCGCCACGGTGAAGGCGATGGTGTTCGGCGCATACGCAAACCCCGAGGCGCGCGCGCGGCTGAAGGACGAGGAGACGCGGCCGCACGGACCGGCGCGGCATCTCGTGCAGCTCGGGCTCGCGGAGGATGTGGTCGAGGCGGATGGGCGCCGCGGGTACCGGCTGAAGCAGCCTGCGTGAACCGTCGGGCGTGCGATTCGGCTCGGCGGAAGGCCGATCGGTCCGCCGGCATGCTTCCGACGGTTGTGCACAACCTGTCTCCGCGCCGCGCGGGAAGGGCGCTTCCACGAAACTCGGCCGAATGCCCTTCCGTTCAGGCTCCATCTCGTACCGTCGCTTCGCCGTGACCGGCGCCGTCCCGAATCTGCAGGACGAGGCGCTCGTCCGCTCACTGCGCGAGTCGGTGCTCGGCGACCTCGAGCCGATGAAGCCGGGGGAGATCCATGTGGGCTTCACGGGTGGCCGGCATCTCTTCGACCGGTCGTTCGCCTACGAGCACATCGCGTTCGGCTCGGGCATGCACCTCGGTGCGCGCATCGACACGGTGCGTGTACCGCCGGACATCAAGAAGGCGTACATCTCGATGGCGGAGGAGGCGCGCCTGCAGCCGTCGAAGGATGGGCTCGGCGCGGCGCTGCCGCGCGGCGCGCGGGCCGAAGCCCGCGAGGACGCGATGCGCCGCATCGAGGACGAGATCGGCGAGGGGCGCTACCGGCGTTCGAAGCATCTGCCGATCTACTGGGACTTCTCGAACTCGACGCTCTACGGGGCGATCAAGAACGACGCGGAGATCGCGTCGCTGCGGACGCTGTTCCTCGAGCAGTTGTCCGCGAAGATCGAGCCGAGGAGCGCGGGTCGACTCGCGCTCGACCTCATCGCGGCGAAGGGCCGCACCTCCGACTACGACGATCTCCGCGCGCAGCCGCTGTCGAGTCCGCCGGCCGAGATCGAGCTCGTCGGCGAGGATGGCGCACGCAAGTCGCCGGATCGCCCCGACATCCCGTGGGCGTCGCAGGAACCGCAGGATTTCCTCGGCAATCTCTTCCTGTTCTGGCTGTGGTGGCACTGCGAGACGCGCGAAGGGCTTGTCGAGACACCCGAGGGCGAGATCAGCGTGGTGATCGACAAGGTGCTCGAACTCGAATGCGCCTGGGGCCTGTCGGGCCGCACGAGCGTGCGTGGCGATGCACCGACGCGCAAGGCGGAGGCCGCGCGTGCGGTGCAGCTCGGCAAGTGGCCGCGCAAGGTCGGACTCATGCTCTCGATGCACGGACGCGTGTGGGAGTGCACGCTGCAGGGCGATCGGTTCGAGGTCTCGGGACTCAAGCTCCCGAAGCCCGACGAGAAGCCGCAGTCGCTCCGGCTCGCGATCGAGGAGCGGTTCGACAGCTTCGCGACCTTCGACGCGGCGCTCATGTCGATGTACCGGACATTCGTCGGTCTCCGCATGTCGCCCGCCTGGGAGACATGCCGCGCCGAGATGCGCAACTGGATCGGCGAGCTCGGCGCCACGCGCAAGATGATCGCGGTCGGCGTGTAGCGGTCGGTCCTGCGGGCCGGTGCGTCATGCGGTCGTCGCGGCTCGTACCGCGTCGATGAAGGCACGGATCAGCCCGATGTCCTTCACGCCGCGCGCGCGCTCGACGCCGCTCGAGACATCGACGCCGCCGGGACGCGCGAGGCGGATGCGCTCCGCGACATTCGTGGGGTCGAGTCCGCCCGCGAGCAGGCAGCGCGCGCGCGTGGCGTCATCGAGTGCCGCGAAATCCGTCGGATCCCAGGCCGCACCGCTGCCCGCCTCCGCTCCATCGACGACGAGCCGCGCGACCGCCGTCGGGTTTGCGGCGGTCCATGCCGCGACCGAGGCCTTCGAGAAGGTCAGACCCTTCCAGCATTCCCACGCGCGGAAGGGCGCGAGATCCGCAATCGACTCCTCGCCATGGAACTGGATGATCGGAAAGGCCTCGATGGCGCGCATCGTGGCGGAGTCGACGGCGAGCCGCACGACCGCGACCGGAATCGCGCCTGCATCCCCGATCGCGACCGCCAGCTGCGTCGCCTCGGCGGGTGCGACGAAGCGCGGGCTTCCCGGGGCGAGTACGACGCCGACGAAATCCGCGCCGGCGGCCGCGGCGGCGATCGCCGTCGCCTCGTCCCGCACGCCGCAGATCTTGACCGGAACACGGCTCAACTCGCTCCTCCACCACACTCGGCGATCAGCGCGTCCGCGAGGGCGCGGCGGTCGGCATCGAGCTCGCGGTCCGCGAAACCCGCGAGGGTGCGCAGTGCGGCGGGGCGGTCGCCGAGCCGGCGTGCCTCGATGGCGGCGAGCATCAGTCGCGCATCGTCGCACGACGGATTCGACCGGAAACGCTCGATGAACAGCCGGTAGGCCGTGGCCGCGTCGCGGTCGCGTCCAGACTGGGCGAGGTGGTTCGCGACATCGAGCTGGATCGGTGCGGGCAGGGTTGCCGCCGGGAGGGTCTGCAGGAGTTCGGCGTAGAGTTGCGCGGCGAGCGCGTAGTCCCGTTCCCGATGCGCGGCGGCGATCGTGTTGCGAAGGGTGCGCTGGCCTTCCGTTTCCTGGACGCCGGCTTCCGCGCGTACGCGCTTCGCCACCGAGCCCT
>JBEAQW010000185.1:0-10094 GCA_041163725.1 Planctomycetota bacterium | reverse complement strand
ACGAGGGTCTCGTGCACGACGGCGGGATTGGAGCAACGGTCGCAGGTTCGATCCATGCGGGGGATTCGTGGGTCGTGTCGCGGAAGCGCGCGGCCTCGGTGGCCGTGGGCGCGGGGAAGTGTGGGCGGATGGAAGTCTAGGCCATCCTTTCGGCCGAATCGACAGGGTTGCTTCACCCATTGGAGGGGGATGCGGGGGAGCCTCTCGACGGCGACGGTTGCTCAAGCGCCGACGACGGCGCCACGCACGCGCACGAGGCTCTCGAGGATTCCCCGCACCGCGGAGAGCGGTTGGATCGTGGCGGCATCCGACGCCGATCGCTTCGGGTCGGGATGGCATTCGAGGAACAGGGCATCGACGCCCACCGCGATGGCCGCGCGCGCGAGCTGCGCGCATCGGTCGGGGCGTCCGCCCGTCGAGGTCTTGTCGCCGCCAGGGAGTTGCATCGAGTGCGTGGCGTCGTAGCAGGTCGGCACGCCGAACTCGCGGCCGAGGTCGATCATGTCGCCGACACCGATGAAGTCCGTCACAAGCCGGTTGTAGCCGAAGAAGGTCCCGCGTTCGGTGAGCATCGCATGGCGGGCGCCGCCCTCGCGGAGCTTCTCGACGACATTGCGCATCTCCGCGGGCGACATGAACTGGCCCTTCTTGACATTGACCGCCTTTCCCGTCGCGGCGGCGGCCGCGAGGAGGTCGGTCTGCCGGCAGAGGAACGCGGGAATCTGCAGGATGTCGACCACCTCGGCGGCGGGGGCGGCCTGATCCGGATCGTGGATGTCGGTCGTCACGGGCACGCCGAGATGGGCGCGCATCGCGCCGAGGATCTCGAGACCCTTCCCGAGCCCCGGCCCGCGTGGGCTGCGGATACTCGAGCGGTTCGCCTTGTCGAAACTGGCCTTGAACACATAGGGCAGCCCGAGCTCGCGGCAGATCCCGGCCACGGTCTCGCCGATCTCGCGGTTGGTGGCGTCGTCCTCCAGGACGCAGGGGCCGGCGATGACCAGCAGGGGGCGCGAGGAGCCCGCGGGCGTGTCGAACCAGCGGTCGAGGGGCGAGGCGATGGCGTCAGTCATATTCGGGCGATCCAGTGAACGGCCGCGGTGCGGCGGGCGCAGTGTACGGCGATCGACGCGCGCGGGCGGATGGGCGATTTCTGCCGACTCCGGGGCCCGCGGGCGCGTTGGGCGCGCGAATCTCCCGCGGTTTCGCAGGGTTCGACAAAGCCGCTTCCCGAGTCGGCCGAAGTCGGATGGAGAGGTCGAACGGAGCGCATGGAGCGGTCCGACCCCGGGCCTCTGGACGAGTTGCCAGCCATGGAACCCCTTCCACTCGAGCCAACCGCGTTCTCCGCCCAGGTCGTCGAGATCCTGCGGCGCCTGCATCCAGGTACCTCGGCGGCAGTCGTCGCCGACCTGCGCATCATGTTCGACGGGCGCCAACTCGCGCTCGAGAACCTGTACCGCATGGTGCTGCGCGATCCCGCGAGTGCGCAGGAGATCGTCGAGAACTACCTCGAGCGGCTGTTCGAAGGCGATCAGCTCACCGACGCGCCGCTGCCGTTCTCCGTGGCCCGCACGCGCATCATGCCGCGCATCCAGCCCGAGTCGATCTTCGAGCAGCTCAACCGCGAGCTCGTCGCACATGTGCCGTTCGTGAACGGCACCGTCATCGTCTTCGTCATCGATCTCCCCCAGCTCACCGTCTCGATCACCACCGAGCAGATGCTCCGATGGGGCCTCACGGCCGACGACCTCGACGCGATCTCGCGCGAGAACCTCGCGCGCTACGCGCCGGATCTCGAGGTGCGCATGGTCGATTCGCACGACGGTGGCCGTGCCGCGATCGTCTCGCAGCAGGACGGCTACGACGCGGCGCGCCTGCTGCTCTCGACGCTGCATGGTCGGCTCGCGCGCGAACTCCGCGGCGACTTCTACGTCGCCACTCCTGCCCGCGACACCTTCATCGCGATGAGCGCCGGCCCCAACGCCTTCATCGACCGCCTTCGCCAGCGGATCGACGAGGACTACCGCCGGCTGCCGTACCCGATCACGAGCGACCTGTTCCTCGTGACGCGCGACGGCGTGGCGGGAACCGCCGCCGCCTGAGCGCGCGCAGGGCGCCGCTCACTTCTCCGCGAGCAGCAGCTTCACCGCATCCTCGAGCGAACCGCTCGCGACATCGGCGCCGCGCAGGCGGCCCTGACGGTCGATCAGGTAGTAGTCGGGAAAGCTGTCGACGGCGTACGCCTTGTTGATGTCGCCCTTCGAGTCGATGCAGACGGGATACTCGATCCCCTTCGACTTCACGAGTCCGGCCATGCGGTCGCCGCCGTCCGGTCGACAGACGCCGATGACGACGAGCCCCTTGTCGGCGTACTTCTTCGCGAGGTCGTTCATCTTGGGAACGGCGGCGATGCAGGGCCCGCACCAGGTCGCCCAGAAGTCGATCAGCACGACCTTGCCCTGCAGTTCACCGAGCTTGCGCGCGTCGCCGAGCGCGCCTTCGGTGTTCATCCACTGCGTCGCCCACGCGAGCTCGGGGGCCTGCGGGCAGAGGTCGAACGGCGCGAGCGCGCTGCGGCGGCGCATGTCGCCCTCGAGCATCGACGCAGGAATCCGATCCGCACGCACGGCGCCTTCCTTCGGCTTCGCCGGCGCCTTGTCGGAGGTCCCCGCCTCGGGCTTTGCGAGCGAGGGCGACTTCTCCTTGGTGGGCTTGGCGGGCTTGTCCGCGCCATCCGCCGGCTCCGCGATCAGCTTCTCGACCACCGCGTGCACATGCTGCGGCTGAAGCCCGACCGCACGCAGCACGCCCTTGCGGTCGATCACGCCGTAGGTCGGCCAGAAGCCGACCTTCCATGCGCGCGCGCTCTTGCCGCCGTCATCGATGGCGAGCGGGTACTCGACACCGGCCGCCTTCGCGACCTGCTCCATGGTCTCGTGGCCACGCGCGGCGTCGTGCACGCCGATGACGACGAGGCCCTTGTCGCCGAACTCGTTCATCAGCGCGACATTCTTGGGAAGCGCCGCGCGGCAGGGGCCGCACCAGGTGGCCCAGAAGTCGACGACCACGACCTTGCCCTTGAGCGCCTTCGGAAGTCCGCCCTTCTGGAGCGGCTTCAGGTCCGCGTCCTTGCCGACCCATCCGCGCAGTTCGAGCGCAGGCGCGGGCTTGCCCGTCATGGCCTTGTGCGCGGGCCCCGCCTGACCCATGCGCCAGAACCACGACTCGGGAAACTCGTCGGCGGACGCCTCTGCGGAGGCGGTCGCCGAACCGGTGTCGGCCCCGCGCGCCATCACGGTCGCTTCGGTTGCGGACATTCCTGCGACGACGAGGGTTGCGGCGAGAAGTCGGTCGAGCATGCGGGCAGCGTACCGCCGGGCGCGGCGAAAGCGAGCGTCGGATGGCGGTTTCGCCCGCGAAACGGTGTCGTTAGCATACGAGTCCCCGCGTGGGCTTCACGCGGTTCGCCCGCAAGCATGACGAGGTCGTCGCGATGTCGAGTTCCAAGCGTTCGAAGGTCACCGCTCCATCCGCCCAGGGACCGATCGGGGTCGCCCTCATCGGAACGAAGTTCATGGGGCGCGCGCACTCGACCGCATGGGGCAAGTGCAGCCAGTTCTTCGATCTGAAGCGCCCGCCGGCGATGCGCATGGTCGCGGGCCGCAATCCCGAGGAAACCTGCTCGTTCGCGGCGAAGTGGGGCTGGGCGGCCTCGACGACGAACTGGAAGGACCTGCTGTCCGATCCGTCGATCGAACTCGTCGATGTCTCGACGCCGAACCATCTCCACGCCGAGATGTCGATCGCGTGCCTCGAGGCGGGCAAGCATGTCGCGTGCGAGAAGCCCCTCGCGGGCACGCTCGCCGATGCGAAGAAGATGGTCCTCGCCGCGCGCGCCGCCGCGAAGAAGGGCGCGCGCACCTTCGTCTGGTACAACTATCGCCGCTGCCCCGCGGTCGCGCTCGCGCACCGGCTGGTCAAGGAGGGAAGGCTCGGCCGCATCTTCCATGTGCGCGCGAGCTACCTGCAGGACTGGGGCGGCCCCGACACGCCGCTCCTGTGGCGCTTCCAGGGCGACCTCGCCGGATCGGGCGCGCACGGCGACCTCAACGCCCACATCATCGACATGGCCCGCTTCATCACCGGTGACGAGATCACCGAGGTGGTGGGTTCGATCGAGGAGACCTTCGTGAAGGAACGCGCCGTCGTCGCGAACGCGGGTGGCGAGATCTCGGGGAAGGGCGCGAAGAAGACCGGATCCGCGAAGAAGTCGGGCAAGTCGACCGTCGACGATGCGGTGCTCTTCCTCGCGCGGTTCAAGCAGGGCGCGATCGCGAGCTTCGAGGCGACGCGGCTCGCGACCGGCAACCAGAACCGCAACAACATCGAGATCAACGGCGAGAAGGGTTCGATCAAGTTCGACTTCGAGCGGATGAACGAGCTGCAGTGGTGGGATCACACCCTCGACCCGAAGCTCCGCGGCTGGAGCCGGATCATGTGCACCGATGGAGCCCATCCGTACGCGGGCCACTACTGGCCGGCCGCGCATCTGATCGGCTACGAGCACGGATTCATCAGCCAGGCCGCCGACATCTGCGCGATGGTCGCCGGCGGTTCGCCCGTCGTCGCGATGCCCGACTTCGAGGACGCGTACCGCACGCAGTGCGTGCTCGAGGCCGCGATCCGCAGCGCGCGCGAGCGGCGCCCGGTGCCCATCCGCGAACTGGACAGGTTCTAGCGTCCGCAACGGGCGCCGACGCGACTGCGAGACAGCTGCGTCGACGCCTTTGCTCACCGCGGCCGCACCGCGCGGACGCGCTGCACGGATCGAGGATCCATCCCTCCGTGCGCGCGCGCATGTCGTGTACAGTGCGAGGTCCGTTCCCCGAGCCATCCGATGCGAGAAGTTCAGCACGACCCACGCCGCCAGCCCGCTGCGCCGCGACCGCTTACCAACACCGAGATCGAGCAGCATCTCGCGCGGGCGATCGCCGCGCTCCGCTCCCGTCAGCGAAGCGACGGCCACTGGTGCGGCGAGCTCGAGGGTGATTCGATCCTGCAGAGCGAGTACCTGCTGATGAAGTGGATCCTCGGCCAGGAGGCGCAGCCCCTCGCCGACGGAAGGCCGCCACAGACCCTGCAGCGCATCGTCGCGTACCTGCGCACGCAGCAGCGCGAGGACGGCGGATGGGGGCAGTATCCGGGTTCCGCGACCGACATCTCGGCGACCGTCAAGGCGTACTTCTGCCTCAAGCTCTTCGGCGATTCGCCCGAGGCGCCGCACATGAAGAAGGCGCGTGCGCTCGTGCGTCATCTCGGCGGGGCCGAGCGCTGCAACTCGTTCACGAACTTCTACCTCGCCGCGCTCGGGCAGATCTCCTGGAACGCGGTGCCTGCGATCCCACCCGAGATCATCTACCTCCCGCGCTGGTCGTACTTCAACCTCGGGAAGATCAGCGCATGGAGCCGCACCATGCTCCTGCCGCTCGCGATCGTCTCGGCACGGAAGCCGACGCGCGCGCTGCCCGCAACGCTCGGTATCGGTGAACTCTTCGTCGATCACGATGCGCGGCACGAACTCAAGCCGACCAACGATGCGCCGCTGCGCTGGAAGCGCCGGTTCCTCTCCATCGACCGCGCACTCAAGTGGCTCGATGCCCGTGGATGGACGCCGCTGAGGCGGCAGGCGATCCGCCGCGCGTTCGAGTGGATCGAGCGCCGCGCGACGACGGGCGGGCTCGGTGCGATCTTCCCACCGATGGTCTACTGGCAGATCGTCCTGCACGCCCTTGGATACGAGCGCGGGCATCCGCTCGTGCGCGATGCCGAGCGTGAGCTCGACGCGTTGTTCTCCACGCTCGGATCCGCGGCCGACGCGCCGATCCGCGTGCAGCCGTGCTTCTCGCCGGTCTGGGACACTGGAATCGCGCTCTACGCGCTCACCGACTGCGGATTCGATTCCACCGATCCAGGCGCGGCGCGCGCGTCCGCATGGCTTCGCGCGCGCGAGTGCCGATCGGTCGGCGATTGGGCCGCGCATCTCGATGCGCCGGTCGCGCCGAGCGGATGGGCCTTCGAGTACGACAATCCGCACTATCCCGACTGCGACGACACCGCGATGGTCGCGATGGCGCTCCGGCGCATGGGTGGCGACGAGGATCGCGCCGCCGCGACGCGCGCCGTGCGCTGGCTTCTCGCGATGCAGAACGACGACGGCGGCTGGGCCGCCTTCGACCGTACGCGCGACCGTCCGATCCTCGAGTTCGTGCCGTTCGCCGACCACAACGCGATGCAGGATCCATCGTGCCCGGACATCACGGGCCGCGTGCTCGAGTGCCTCTCGTGGCATGGGTTCACCGAGACCCATCCGGCGGTCGCCCGCGCGATCGCGTTCATCCGCGCCCGTCAGGAGCCGGATGGCTGCTTCTTCGGCCGCTGGGGCGTGAACTACATCTACGGCACCTGGCAGGCGGTCGTCGGCCCCATCCGCTGCGGCGTCACGCGCGACGCGGACTGGCTGCAGCGCGCGGGTCGCTGGATGAAGTCGATCCAGAAGCCCGACGGCAGCTTCGGCGAGAGCCCCGACAGCTACGAACATCCCGCGCGCAAGGGGCAGGGGCCGTCGACGGCAAGCCAGACCGCGTGGGGAGCGATGGTGCTGCAGGAGGTGTTCGGACCGGACGATCCCGACCTGCGTCGGGCGATCGAGTGGCTCTGCCGGACACAGCTCGATGAGCGCGCCGCCGCCGATTTCGCGCGGAATCCCGACGGAGATCCGGTCGGCGGATGGAGCGAGGCGGAGTTCACGGGCACCGGCTTCCCCAGGGTCTTCTACCTCCGCTACCACCTGTACCGGCTGTCGTTCCCGACCATGGCGCTCGGTCGATACATGGCGGCACTCGGTCGCGGCGAGCAGGGGCGACGGCTGATCGAGTTGGGCGAGCGCGAAGCGCTGGGGTTGTAGCGCGCCTCCGCGTACAGTGCGCGGATGCAGCGCTCGCTCGTCCCCGCGATGGTCCTCGCACTCGCTTCCGTCCTCTCCGCGATCGCGGGGCCGCCCGATCTCTCGCTCGAACAGGATGGTGCCCGCATCGCCGTGCCGCCGTCGGTGCTGCGCGAGGGCGATCCCTTCCGCCAGCTCGACGAGGTGCTGCCGACGCCGAACGAGTACCGCACCGCATCGGGTGCGCCCGGCGCGCGCCACTGGCAGCAGAAGGTCGATCACGAGATCGCGGTCACGCTCGATCCGGTGAAGGCCGAGCTCGTCGGTACGCAGAAGGTCGTCTACCACAACAACTCCCCCGACGAGCTGCGCTACATCTGGATGCAGCTCGACCAGAACCGCTTCCGGCGCGATTCGCTCGGCGAGCGCGCCGAGCCCGCGCCCGAACTCGCGGGCACCCAGGGAGTCGGCCTCCTGCGCAATCTCGTCGAGCAGCATGCGTTCGATGGCGGCTACCGCGAGATCACCGTGACCACGCCCGACGGTCGGCCGATCGCCCACACGGTGGTCGACACGATGCTCCGCATCGATCTGCCGAAGCCTCTCGCGCCCGGCAAGTCGTTCGACTTCGCGATGTCGTGGCGGTTCAATGTCCTGAAGAACACGGTCACGCGCGCGCGCTCGAACTACGAGCTGCTCGGCGAGTCCGACCCGGACCTCAAGGACGCCGACCTCGCGCCCCTCTATGTGATGGCGCAGTTCTTCCCGCGCGCCGCGCCGTACGGCGATGTGCGGGGCTGGCAGCACAAGCAGTTCCTCGGACAGGGCGAGTTCGCGCTCGAGTTCGGCGACTACACGCTCGCCGTGACGGTCCCCGATACCTGGACCGTCGCCGCGACGGGCGAACTGCAGAACGAGCGCGAGGTGCTCACCGCGGCGCAGCGCGAGCGTCTCGCCGCCGCGCGCAAGGACGAGGCCCCGCGGTTCATCACGACGCCCGAGGAGGCAGCCGCGAACCGGTCGGCCGAGCCGAAGGGAACGAGGACCTGGCGCTTCTCGGCGCGCAATGTGCGCGATGTCGCGTTCGCCACGAGCGCGGCGTTCCTCTGGGATGCGGCGAAGGCGCCCGTTCCCGGCACCGATCGAGCCGCGCTCGCGATGAGCTTCTTCCCGATCGAGGCGGAGCCGCTCTGGAGCCGCTACTCGACGCACGCCGTCGCGCACACGATCGACGCGTACTCGCGCCTCGCGTACCCGTACCCGTATCCCGTCGCGATCAGCGTGAACGGCCCCGTCGGCGGCATGGAGTATCCGATGATCTCCTTCAACGGTCCGCGGCCGGAGCGCGACGGGACCTACTCGGCCGGAACCAAGTGGGGGCTCGTCGGCGTCATCATCCACGAGGTCGGCCACAACTGGTTCCCGATGATCATCAACTCCGACGAGCGGCAGTGGACCTGGATGGACGAGGGGCTCAACACCTTCGTCCAGTACCTCGCCGAGCAGGAGTGGCAGCGGAAGTACCCGTCGGGGCGCGGCGAGCCCGAGCGCATCATCGAGTACATGACGAGCGATACGCAGGAGCCGATCATGACGAACTCCGAGAGCGTGCGGCGCCTCGGACCGAACGCGTACGCGAAGCCCGCGACGGCGCTGAACATCCTGCGCGAGACCGTGCTCGGCCGCGAGCTCTTCGACTTCGCGTTCCGCGAGTACTGCCGACGGTGGGCGTTCAAGAGCCCGGAGCCCGCCGACTTCTTCCGCACGATGGAGGACGCGTCGGGCATCGATCTCGACTGGTTCTGGCGCGGTTGGTTCTACACGACGCGCCCAGTCGATGTCTCGATCGAGCGCGTCACGCGATACACGCTCGAGACGCGCGACCCCGGTGAGGTGAAGGGTGAGAAGAAGGCCGAGCGCGACGGGCGGCCGCAGACGCTCAGCGAGATGCGCAACGCCGAGCTGGCCGTTCGCGCGGACCGCTTCCCCGAACTGCTCGACTTCTACTCGACCTTCGATGAACTCGATGTGACGCCCGACGACCGCGACCGCTTCCGGCGCCTCGTGGCTCGGCTCGGCGCACGCGACGCCGAGCTGCTCGGGACGCCGCTCTCCTTCACGATCGTGCGCTTCAGGAACAACGACGGGATTCCCACGCCGCTGCCGCTGACCGTCACCTTCGATGACGGCGCAAGCGAGGAACTCACGCTTCCCGCCGAAATCTGGCGCTACAACGGCGGCGCCGAGGCATCCAAGCTGTTCGTGACCGACCGTCCCGTCGTGCGGGTCGAACTCGACCGCCGCAGGCAGACCGCGGACCGCGATCCGTCCGACAACGCGTACCCGCAGGAGATCGGCCGCGAGTGGTTCGCCGTCGAACCGCGCGACCGCGGCGACAATCCGATGCGCGCCGCGCAGAACGCCGAGCGTCGCGCCGCAACGCGCAAGGCGGCCGAGGCACTCGCGGCGCGGGTCGCCGATTCGGTCAAGGCCGGTCGAAGCGCAGGAGCCGCGCTCGGTGCCGAAGGTGCACCGCTCGACGGATGGAGCAAGCCATTCGTCGTGCTCGACGGCGCCGAGCAGGGCGACGGTGGAGTCGCGCAGATCGTGTCGGGCGGACCGGACGGTTCGATCGGTGGCGACGACGATCTCACCTATGTCGTCACCGCATCGGGTGAATTGCGCGACCGGCCGCGACGGAGGCGGGGCGGATGAACGCGCGGGGGGTGGAGGTGATCGGCGCCGCGATCGGTCTCGGTGGCCGATGCGCGGGGACCGCACTCGGCCCGGCTGCAATGCGGGCCGCGGGGCTTTTGCACCGGCTTGCGTCCGCGACCGATCTCGGAGATATCGCGGCCGATCCGGTGGAGCGTCTGGCGGGTCGCGATCCCGGCCCCGCGCTCTGCGCCGAGGTCGAGCGCTTCTCGCTTCGCCTGCGCGATGCGATCGAGGCGTCGCTTGCGCGTGGGGCGCTGCCCTGTGTGCTCGGCGGCGACCACTCGCTCGGTGCGGCGACGCAGGCCGCGGTGGGACGCTTCGCGCGGAGCCGCGGATGGTCGCCGCCCGGCATCATCTGGATCGACGCGCATACCGATTCGAACACGATGGAGACGACGCCGTCCGGCAACCTGCACGGCATGATGCTCGC
>JBEAQW010000184.1:0-3786 GCA_041163725.1 Planctomycetota bacterium | reverse complement strand
ACGGATTGCCGTGGAACCGTTCGGCCACGAACGCGCCCGCGATCGCGGGATCGGCCGCCTCGCACCACGCGACCTCCGCCGGAAGATCGGCCGGCCGACCGCTGCCTGCGGGCGCGAGCACCGCGACGGCACCGCGCGAGACGGCATCGGCGACGAAAGCCCTTCCATCGGCGCGCGTGCCCGTGCGCGCGAGGAAGAAGCCCCCCTGCTTCATCGTCCGGGAGTCCTCCGAGAGGCTCCAGACATCGGGGTCGTTCGCGTCGGACCGGGAGATGGGAAGCGATGCAACGAGGCTGGAGAACTTCATGCGGTTGCCTGGCGTGCGGTGCGAGCGGAGGTCCGGGCGCGACGGGATTGGATCAGGAACGGTCGAGTGGAAGCGGGTCGGGCGCGGCACCCCGCGCCCATGCACGGATGCGCGGGAGGAGCAGGCGGATCGCCGCGATCTTCCCGCAGGCCGCGATGGGAATCGCGAGCAGCATGCCGTAGATGCCGGCGATCGATCCTCCCGCGAGGATCGCGACCACGATCGTGACCGGATCGAGGTTCGTCGCCTTGCCTGCGATGATCGGCGTCAGCACATAGCCCTCGATCGACTGGACGATGATGAAGACGAGCGTCGGCCAGAGGATCATGCCCCAGAGGCTCATCCGCTCGGCTTCCTCGAGCGTGAACTGGTCGGCCATGAGCAGGCCGACCGCGATCGGGATTCCGACGCCGCCGAGATAGGGCACGATCGAGAACGCACCGATCAGGAGACCGAGCGCGATGCCGTAAGGCACGCCGCAGATCTGCCAGCCGATCGCGAACATCGCGCCCATCAGGAACGCGATCACGATGCGACCGCGCACGAAGCCCGCGATCGCGCGATCCATCTCGCCCGCGATCGCGAACACCGACTCGCGGCGCTCGACTGGCACGAGCGACTGCAGGAACTCGAGGATGCGCTGCCAGTGCACCGAGAAGTAGTAGAAGTAGAACGGAATGAGGAAGGCGACGAGACCGAGTTGCAGCACCGCCAGCGCGAACGAATACACGCGCTGCGAACCGGCGCCGAGAAGCGACAGGATGCTGCGATCGAGGCTCCAGATCGCTTCGCCCGGAGATGGCCGGCTCGCCGCGGCGCTTTCCGCGGTGCCGACTGCCCCGCTGGGCGCGCCCGCCGCTTCGCCCGTTGCACGCTCCGTCTCCGCCGCCGTCGATGCCACCCCTGATGGAGGCTCGCCCACCGGCTCGGTCGGCGCCGCCACCGCGTGCTCGGTACTCGACTTCGGATGCACGATGCGGTCCGTCCAATCGCGGACCTCGTTGCGGTACTCCTCCGGAACAGCCTCGAGGACCCGCGCAATCGCGCTGTCATACCGGCCGCTGCGAAGGCTCTCGCCGAACGCGAGCGTCTGGCCGACCGCGAGCGGCACCACGATGCCGACGGTGGCCGCGATTCCAACGAGGAGCCCTGCGAAGATCACGGACACCGCCACGGGGCGGGTCATGCGGCGCCATTTCGTCATGCGCGCGATCACGGGCTCGAAGAGGTAGGCAAGCAGGAACGCGACGAGCAGCGGCACCGTGATGGTGCGGATCGCATATCCCGCGTAGACCGTGCCCGAGATCGCGGCGAGAAGCAGTAGGTCGCGCACCGGCTGCAGATGCCAGAGGTGCAGGGTGCGAAGATCCGCGCCCAGGCCGCGCGGGTCGCCTGACGGGTCGTCCTTGGTACCGTCGGATCGCATGCGCGGAAGGTACCGTTCCAAGGCTTCGCCGTGCGGCTCGGCGCATGCTTTCCGAACCGCATTCCACGCCCGTGGCGAGCCCCCGGCGATCTCCCCCGAGGCGATCCCCGCGGGCCGACCTTGGGCGCAATCGCGGGAATCTCGCCTGTTTCAGTGGAAAGCGCCGTCCTGCCGATACACTGACATGGCCGTGGCCACCACCCACTCGCACATGACGCTCCCGATTCCGACCGACGCCCCGTACCCACCGGCGGCGTTTCAGTTCGTCGTCGAGGGGCTGTCGTTCACCACGGAGCGGGCCTTCGCCCAGTATGCGCGCGAGGGCCTCCCGATGCCCGACCTCAAGCATGTCAGCGGCCAGCAGCTGTGCCTCGGACTGCGCGAGTACGCCATCGAGCGCTTCGGCATGCTCGCCCCCTGCGTGCTCAGGCATTGGAACATCTGCCGCACCGAGGACTTCGGGCAGATCGTCTACCTGCTCATCGAGTCGGGACAGCTGTCGAAGAGTTCCGACGATTCGATCGAGGACTTCCGCGGCGTGTTCGACTTCGCGGAGGTGTTCGCCAACCGTTCGCTCGCCGCCCGCGTCGGCGCGCACTGAACCCCGCCGCGCCGGACGCGGCCGACCGCCGCATCGGTCCGCGCGCCCCCTCGCTCCCACTGGATGATTTCCGCGAAGGTCCCCCGCACGCGCGGGAAAGGACTACAATCGCGCCGCAGTTCGCTGCAACAGTCTTGTTCAAGAGAAAGCCCCGTCGCCGCATCGGACGCGCGCGACGGTATCCCGATGCAGTTTCCCTCCGCCCGTGCAACGATGGTTCGGGAAAGCATGCAAGGGAGTGTTCGATCAATCGCTTCACACGAAGGAAAGCCATGCGCCTCGCCCTCATCCCTCTGACCGGTGCCGCCCTCATCGCGCTCGCTGGCTGCGTTCCGCAGACCCAGTACGACGACCTCATGAACGCCTATCGCGCCAAGGAGCAGCAGCTCCTCCAGATGCAGAACGAGTTCGACACGGCGCGCGCGAACGAGGACATGCTCCGCAAGCAGCTCGGCGAGGCGATGGCCCGCCTGACCACGCTCCAGGCCGGTGGAAACCAGGCCGAGATCGACGCGCTCAAGCAGCAGATCGACGATCTCATCGCGCAGATCGGAACCAAGGCGCTTCCCGACGATGTGAGCAACATGATCACGCAGCTCGTGGAGATGTATCCCGAGGTGCTCGAGTTCGACGAGAAGTCGGGCGTCGTGCGCTTCAAGAGCGACGTGACCTTCGACTCCGGAAGCGCGAAGCTCAGTTCGAAGGCCGATGCCGTCATCGAGAAGTTCGCTTCGATCCTCAACAGCGACGCGGGCCAGGATCTCGAGGTGCGCGTCATCGGTCACACCGACAATGTCCGCATCAGCAAGCCCGCGACGCTGAAGGAGCACCCGACCAATGTGCACCTCTCCGCCCACCGCGCCATCTCGGTGCGCAACGCGCTCGTCAAGGACGGCGTCCCCGCCACGCGCTTCATGATCGGCGGCTACGGCGAGTACCGTCCGATCGCGACCAACGCGCGCAACGGCAATGTGCAGAACCGCCGCGTCGAGGTCTACCTCGTCGCGATGCCGCACAACTCGATGCCGTCGATCGACGAGGCCCCCGCCGTCGCGACGCCCGAGACGACGGGCTCGACCGCGAGCGAAGAGAACCTGAAGTAATCGGAGCCCGTGCGCGCCCGCCCGGGTCGTGCACCACCAGACATCGTCAGCGCCCCCGCTTCGCGCGGGGGCGCTGTCGTTCCCGCTTGTCTCCGCCTCCCGAGGGGTTGTTTTTATCGGGCTCTCATTCTGGCCTCGGCTCCGTTTTCCTGTTCAGGAAACGCGAATTCCCACCTCTCCGTCGCACCGACTCTTTGTGCCGGAAGGCACGATCTCTACACTCGGTGCTCGCCCGAGCGGGCGTGAGAGAGATCCCCTTTGGCGAGTGCGGAGCAACGCACCGGCTATCGAGATGTCTGTCGTGAGACATCGAGCCGGCCACGACCGTCGCGACGCGCGAGCCACCACC
>JBEAQW010000183.1:0-21402 GCA_041163725.1 Planctomycetota bacterium | reverse complement strand
CGTTCATGTCGACGCGACGGGCCGCGAGATCCGGATTCTCGACGAGGCGCGGTTGGCGGAACTGCTGCGACCCCATGGCCCGAACGCGTCCTACGGCCTGACCTGGTGGCTCCTGCGATCGGGTGCGCCGAGCCCCGAGGACGCGCTCGAGGCCGACCTTCTCGCCGATCGTGTCGAGGCCGGCGGCAACGGCCCGATCCGGCGCGTCCTACGCGATCGGCTGCGTTCGCGCGCCGAACGCGTGCACGCGGAGGACGCGAGGCACGCCGGGGCGGACCCGCTCCCGGAGGTCATCGGATACATGGCGGCCGGCAAGGGCAAGCAGCGCCTCTACATCGTGCCGGAGCACGGGCTCACGATCGTACGGTTCGGTGCCATCGATGGCGGCCGTGACTTCGATGACGCGCGGTTCCTCGAACTGGTTCTGACCGGACTTGGACTACCTGGCGGCACCGGCGGCTCCGGCTCGTCCGGGTTTGAGTAGCGAACGCGGGTTGAAAGGCGAACACGGCTCCTCGCGGAGCGGTGCCGGTGGAAAAGCGAACACCGCTCCTCGCGGAGCGGTGTTCGGTGATCATGCGTGTGATGGCTCGTGAAAGCCTTGCAACAGTCTCGTGAGAGCCTCGAGGCGCTCCTGGATGCGTGCCAGGAGGCTCCCTCGGAGCGACCCCCGCATGGCGGGGCCCGCTTCGGCGAACTCACTCGGCGGCGGCTTCCGGAGCGGCCGGAGCGGCAGCGGCGCCCTTGTCGCGCGCCTTCGCGGCGTACGCGGTGCGCTTGTCGGCGGTGCGGCGGCGGTTCGAGCGACGGCCCGACACCTGCGCGCCCTCTTCCTTACCGACGAGCTGCAGGATGCAGAGGTCGGTCTGGTCGCCGAGGCGGCGCTTGTCGAGCTTGATGATGCGGGTGTAGCCGCCGGCGCGGTCCTGGTAGAGCGGCGCGACGCGCGTCATCAGGTGCTGCAC
Organism: Planctomycetota bacterium; assembly: GCA_041163725.1. Taxonomy (GTDB): domain Bacteria; phylum Planctomycetota; class Phycisphaerae; order Phycisphaerales; family SM1A02; genus QWPT01. The sequence continues at coordinate 20,437 of JBEAQW010000183.1, read as the reverse complement.
GAGACGAGGCGCCTTGCGGAGCTCGCCGTAGCGGTTGAACTCGATCGAATCCTTCGAGGGGAGATCCCAGAGGGGATGCGAGGTGCGCTTCTCCTCGTTCACATTCTCGTCGGCGAGCCAGGAGAACGCGGCGCGGTCGTTGAGACGCGACTCGACGGCGCGGCGCGCGGACAGTCCGCTGCGCTTCGCCATCGTGATCAGCTTCTCGACGAACGGCTGGACGGCCTTCGCCTTGGGAAGCGTGGTCTCGATCTGGCCGTGCTCGAAGAGACCGGCGGCGAGGTTGCGGAGCATCGCGCGACGGTGGTCTTCCTTCACGCAGAGTTGCTTGCCAAATACACGGTGACGCATGACTCGTTCCTATCTGGATTCCCGGCTTCCGGGATCCCTGCCGGACCCGGCCTCACGGCCGTGTCCATGGATGCTTCATTTCGATTCGATCTGTCGTTCGGTCCGACGCCGGAATCCCGGATCGGCCCGCATGGATTCACTCTGTCGCACTTCAGCCGTTGAGAAGACCCTCGGGCACCGGGTAACCCAGGTGCAGACCGAGCTTCTCGAGCTCTTCCTTGACTTCCTTCAGCGAGGTCTTGCCGAAGCTGCGCACGGAGAGGAGGTCGTCCTCGCTGCGCTGCACGAGCTCGCCGACGCTGCGGATCTTCGCGGTCTCGAGGCAGTTCGACGCACGGACGCTGAGCTCGAGCTCGGTGACCGGCATGCGGAGCTTGCGGATGATCTCGTCGTCCTGCGCGTTCGCGTCGGCGACATCGTCGGAGACGAGCGAGTCGCCGATCTCGTCGAACTGCACGAACGGGTTGAGGTGCTTGCGAAGGATCTTCGCGCCCTCGACGAGCGCCATATCCGGCGTGATGGTGCCGTTGGTCCAGATGTCGAGGATGAGCTTCTGGTAGTTCGTCTGCTGACCGACGCGGGTGTCCTCGGTCGAGAAGCGCACGCGCTGCACGGGCGAGAAGAGCGCGTCGATCGGGATCTCGCCGATCACCTGGTCGGTGCCGCGGGTGGCATCGTTGGCGATCTGCTCGGTCGCGGGCAGGTAGCCGCGGCCCTTCTCGACGGTGAACTCGATGTCGAAGTCGATCTTGTCGGTCAGGGTCGCGATGACCTTGTCCGGGTTGATGATCTCGATCGACGGATCGCACTCGATCAGCTCGGCGGTGACATCGCCGGGGCCTTCGGCCGACAGGCGCATCGTGCGGGGGCCATCGCCCTCCATCGCAACGACGATGCCCTTGATGTTCAGGATGATGTCGACGACATCCTCGAGCACGCCCGGGATCGTCGAGAACTCATGGGTCACGCCCTTGATCCTCACCTTGGTGATCGCGGCGCCCTCGATCGAGGAGAGCAGCACGCGGCGAAGGCTGTTGCCGATGGTGGTACCGAAGCCCGGCTCGAACGGCTCGGCGATGAAGCGCGAGAAGATCGGCGACCGGCTCTTGGGGTCGGGCTGGACATTCGCGGGAAGATCGAGGCCACGCCAACGAAGATGCATCTGGAACTCCTGCTGCCCTGATCGGGCTCTCGACAGTGATGGGCGTCCGCCCATGCGTTCTTGTTTCTACACCGCTGCAGCTCGGATGCCCGCCCCTGTCGAACGGCGGGTGCCTTCTGTGCACCGGATCCTCTGAATCCGCCGTGGGCGCTGTCGCGCCGACGACGGGAAAGTTCACTCTGAACCACCTCGGGAGGACTCGCACGCGGATGCTCCGCGCCGAACCGTCCGGTGGATTCCGTCGCGATCAGACGCGACGCTTCTTCGGGGGACGGCAGCCGTTGAACGGGATCGCGGTGTGATCCTCGACCGCCGTCACGCGGAGACCGTTCGCCTGCAGCGCGGTGATGGCGCTCTCGCGTCCCGGGCCGGGGCCCTTCACGCGAACCTCGACCTCCTTGAGGCCGGTGCGCTTGGCCTTGCCGACCGCCTTCTCCGACGCGCGGCTGGCCGCGAACGGAGTCGACTTGCGCGCGCCCTTGAAGCCGACGGTGCCCGCCGAATCCCACGCGATCGTCTCGCCGTTCAGGTCGGTGATCGTGACGAGCGTGTTGTTGAAGGTGGCGTTCACGTGAACGATCCCGCGAAGGACGTTCTTGCGGATCTTCTTCTTGGAGGATGAAGAGGTTGGCGTGCTCATGGCGGTCGTCTTGTCTCTTGTCGTGCCAGGGACGCTGTCCCTGGGTTCGTCTCATGGATTTGCGTTCGGATCGTCGGAGGGAAGCGGCGCGGCGTGGCGCGCGGAGCAGGCGAAGCGCCTGCAGCCGCGGGCTCGATCAGCCCTTCACGCCCTTCTTGCCGGCGACGGTCTTCTTCTTGCCCTTGCGCGTGCGCGAGTTCGACCGCGTGCGCTGACCCTTCACGGGCAGGCTCCTGCGGTGACGGTCGCCGCGATAGCTGCGGATGTCCTTGAGGCGCTGCACATCCTGCTGGATCTGGCGGCGAAGCGCACCCTCGACGACGATCTTGGCGTCGATGACGGAGGTGATCGCGGCGATCTCCTGCTCGGCGAGCTCGTTCGTGCGACGCTCGGGATCGATGCCGACCTCGCGCAGGATGTCGAGCGCGACCTTCGGGCCGATGCCGAACACGTAGCGCAGCGAGACGCCAATCTTCTTCTTCTCGGGAATGTCGATACCAGCGATACGCGGCATGTCAGGCTCCGGTCAGCGCTTGCAGTTCCGCTGCAGCGCTCCACACTTTGCTGCACCGATGCGTCGACGGACCGTCGCACCGATGACTTGGGATTGAGTTTGACTGTCGCGGACGAACGGCCGCGACAACGAGGATTCTGCTCACTTCGGGTCACTCGCGGTGACTTCCGCCTTTCCCCCGCGACCGGCTGGCCGAGGGGGAAGGGGAGATTGTACCGAGATTCCCGTGAAAGTCAGCCTTGGCGCTGCTTCAGGCGGGGATTCTTCTTGTTGATGACCAGACGCTTGCCCTTGCGGACCACGATCTGGCAGTCGCGGGTACGGCGCTTGATGCTCGAACGAACCTTCATGGTGGATCTCCTGTCTTCAGTTCTCTGTCGATCGCCCCGGGCGATTCGCGGGGGCGCATGTTCTCGGTCGTGACTCTTCTCGGTCGTGGTTCTTCCCTGCGCGGGTCGGTCAGAAGCGGTAGACGATGCGACCCTTGGTCATGTCGTAGGGGCTCATCTCGACGGTGACGCGATCGCCGGGAAGGATGCGGATGAAGAACTTCCGCATCTTGCCGCTCACATACGCGATGATCTCCTGGTCGTTCTGGAGACGGACCCTGAACATCGCGTCGGGGAGCGCCTCGGTGACCTCGGCGTCGAGTGTGATCTTGTCTTCCTTCGCCATGCTTGGTCGGCCTGTCTTTCGTTCTCGGTTCCAACTCTCGCGACTGCTGTCCGGGGCTCGCCCCGTCAGCCCGCCCGTCGCCTCCAGGCGTCCCCCGCGACGCCGCGGCAGGTGAGGACTTCGGCGCCGTCGCGTGTCACGGCGACGGTGTGCTCGACATGGCAGCTCGGGGCGCCGGATGCGAGGACGACGGTCCAACCGTCGGCCGCGAGCGACACCTCCGGATTGACCAGTTCCCCGATTCCATTGCGCTTCGGCTGCTCGAGCACAACCATAGGCTCGACCGCGAGCACCATTCCAGGGCGCAGCGTGAAGTCACCCTGCGCGAGGAACGATGCGTAGACGCTGTTCGGAACCTGCGGTGCCTCGTGCAGTTCACGACCGATGCCGTGACCGACGAAGTCGACCGCGATGCTTGCGTTGGCGGCGCACGCGATCGCCTCCATGCCGCGCGCGACCGTGCTCCAGCGGAGACCGGGGCGGATCGCGGAAACCGCGTGGGCGAGCATGTCCTCCGCGCACTCCACGAGCGCACGGCGCTCAGGCGCCACATCGCCGACGCACACGGTGATCGCGCTGTCGGCGCACCACCCGTCGAGACGCACGCCCGCATCGATCGACACGAGGTCACCGTCGCGGATGACTCGTGCACCGGGCACGCCGTGCACCAGTTCCTCGTTGATCGAGATGCAGGTCGCAGCGGGGAACGGAGGCCGCGCCTGACCGCCGGACCCGTAGCGCTCGCCGTAGCCGAGGAAGAGCGGCGATCCGCCCTGCTCCTCGATCGCCTTCCGGACGATCTGATCGAGTTCGCAGGTCGTGCATCCCGACACGCAGTGCTCGCGCGCGGCGTCGAGCGCCGAGGCGAGCACCGACCCGGCCCGTCGCATCGCAGCGATGTCCGAGTCCGACCGGAGAGCGACGGGAATCCGAGGCGAAACCGCGGTTCCTCCCGATCGGGAGGCACCGCGGTGGCTTCGCGCGGACTGCGCGGGGATTCCGGTCGCGCCGAACTTCATGTCAGCCCGTTCGACTCCGCATCCGCGGGCCGCGGGTGTCGTTCGCGCCCTGCGAGAGGAAGCCGGAGTAGTTGCGCATGAGCAGATTGGCCTCGATGCGCTGGATGACATCGAGCCCGACGCTCACGACGATGAGAAGACCCGTTCCGCCGAGGAACTGCGAGACATTCAGCGGAATGTTCATGCTGGAGCTGACGATCGTCGGGATCACCGCGATGACGGCGAGGAAGCCCGCGCCGACATAGGTGATGCGGTTCATCACGGTCTCGAGGTACTCGGCGGTACGCGGACCGGGCCGGTAGCCGGGGATGAACGAGCCGCTCTGCTTCAGCTGCTTCGACATGTCGTCGGGGCTGAACTGCACCGTGGTCCAGAAGTAGCTGAAGAAGAAGATCAGCAGGATCTCGGTGAAGATGTACGGGAACTGGCCCATCTCGCTGTTCACGCGGAGGAAGTCGGTGAGAGACTGCCACCAGGCCGGAGTGGTCGAGTCGGCGCTCGTCGCGAGCCAGCCGAACACCATCGCGGGGAAGATCATCAGCGAGCTGGCGAACACGATCGGCATGACGCCGGCGTGGTTGAGGCGCAGCGGCAGGTACTGGCGCTGACCGCCGTACACGCGGCGTCCGCGCGTGTGCTTCGCCTGCTGGATCGGGATGCGGCGCTGCGCGACCGTGATGATGATGGCTCCCGCGACGACGAGGAAGAAGCCCGCGACGAGGAGGATCAGACCGACCGGCGAGAGCTTGTCGGTGTTGATCGACGGATCGAAGTTCTGGATGACCCACATAACCGCGTCGGGCATGCGCGCCACGATGCCGCAGGTGAGGATGAGCGAGATGCCGTTGCCGATGCCGTACTTGTCGATCTGCTCGCCAAGCCACATCAGGAACAGGCTGCCTGCGGTGAGGCCGGCGAGGCCCGCCGCGTAGAACACGAAGAGGTTGTCCTGGAAACCGGGCTCGATCCAGCGCTGCTGGACCATGTAGGAGAGCCACATGGAGCCCTGGATGATGCAGAGGCCGACGGTCGCGTAGCGCGTGTACTCGTTCAGCTTCTGCTGGCCCGACATGCCGTCCTTCTTGAGCTCCTGCAGCGGCTTCCACACCGTCGTAAGGAGCTGGAAGATGATCGACGCCGTGATGTACGGCATGATGCCGAGACCGAAGATCGTCGACTGCGAGAGGCTGCCGCCGGAGAAGATCGACGCGTACTGCGCGATGCGTCCGAAGCCGGTGGAGTCGTCGGTGTTCTGCACCGCCTTCGCGATCTCCTCGGGATTGACTCCGACGAGGGGGATCACGAAGCCGAGGCGGTAGATCGCCAGCATGCCGAGCGTGAAGAACACGCGGCGACGGAGTTCAGGGACCTTGAAGATGTTCGCGAAGGCTTGAAACATCAGGCTCTCAGGTAATCAGGTTCGCGTTGAAGCCGTGAGCAGCGAACTTCCCGTACTCCGTGCCCTCCGCACCGGCCCCCGATGGCCCGGCGCGTCCTTGTTCGGATCGACCCTTGAATCGGCTGTTGACCACCGATCCCTTGGCGGAACCGTTGCCGTTTCACTTCGTCGGTTCTGAACACGATCCGCCGGCAGCCTCGATCTTGCTGCGGGCGCTCGCGCTGAAGGCCGCCGCCACGACGGCGAGCTTCTTCTTGAGGTCGCCCGTGCCGAGCACCTTGAGCGGGAGCTTGGCGTTGGGAATCAGGCCGAGCTTGACCAGCGTGTCGATGTCCACCGTCGCGCCAGCCTCGAAGTTCTTCTCGAGTTCGCGCACGTTGATCACGTAGTACTCGGTCCGGAAGCCGGCGTTCGAGAAGCCGCGCTTCGGGAAGCGCCGCATGAACGGCGTGGCACCGCCCTGGTAGCCGGGGCGGCTGTTCCAACCGGCGCGGCTCTTGGCACCCTTGTGGCCACGGCCCGAGGTTCCGCCCCTGCCGCTGCCTTCGCCGCGGCCGAGACGCTTGATCTTCTTGTGCGGGCCAACCTTGGCGGTGATGTCGTGGATCATCATGACTGGAAGTCTCCAGGTCGGCGCGTGGCGCCGGAAATCGCTTGTCTTCTTTCGATCGCCGGTGGTCGTTTCGATGAACTTCCGACCGGCGGTGACTCACTCGGACTCGGTACGGCTCAGCCCGCCGCGGGAGCGTCGCTCGGCGCGGCAGCAGGCGCCGGCGCGGGCGCCGCGGCCTCCTGCTGCTGCTGCTGGGGCTGGAAATCGGAACCACGGCGACCGCCGCGGCCACCGCCGCGCGGACCACGGCCACCACGGCGATTCTCCTCGCCGACGGTGTTCTTGGGAGCCGCCATCTTCTCGCCCGACTTGGTCTGGGGCATGAACGCCATTCCGCGCTTGATGGCCTCTTCGACGACCGTCTCGGGCAGGGTCACGCCGCGGAGCGCCTCCACCTGCTGACGGGTGCGAAGCGAACCGAGCGCGTCCATCGTGGCCTTGACCACGTTCTTCGGATTGCTCGAGCCGTACACCTTGGTGAGGCAGTCCTGGACGCCGATGAGCTCGAGCACGGCGCGCACCGGCGCGCCGGCGATGACGCCGGTACCGGGTGCGGCGGGCATCAGCTTGACGGTGGTGGCGCCGAAGCGACCGACCGCCATGTGCGGGATCGTCTTCGACTGCAGCTGGAAGCCGGACATCTTGCGACGGCCTTCCTTCTGCGCCTTCTCGATCGCCTGGGGCACCTGGTTCGACTTCGCGTAGCCGACGCCGGCGCGACCGTTGCGGTCGCCGACGACGACCATCGCCGAGAAGCTGAAGCGGCGACCGCCTGCGACGGTCGACGAGGTGCGGTACACGCCGACGGTCGTCGACTCGATGGATGAGGTTTCGTCGATGAGCTCTGCCATGGTGAAGCCTGTCTAGGTGCGCCCATCCGCCTCAGGGCGGAAGGGCCGGTTGAATCAGAACTGGAGTCCGCCCTCGCGCGCGCCGTCGGCGAGTGCCTTGACGCGGCCGTGATAGAGGTAGCCGTTGCGGTCGAAGACGACCTTCGAGACGCCCTTCTCCTTCGCGCGCTGCGCGACGAGCTTGCCGACGGCCGTGGCCTCCGACATCTTGGCGCCGGCGTCGCTGAAGCCCTTGTCGCGGGTCGACGCGGAGGCGATGGTCTTGCCCGAGAGATCGTCGATCACCTGGGCGTAGACATGGTTGAGGGAGCGGAACACCGAGAGACGCGGACGGTCGGGAAGACCGAGGATCTCCTTGCGGATGCCCTGCTTGCGGCGGGCTCGGCGGACGCGCTTGGTGGTCATGCGGTTCATGGTTTGCTGCCTTCTGTCTTGATGCGGTCGGGGGGACTGGAGCATGCTCGCGATGCGGCGGCGATTCGCCGCACCCGCGGGACGCCGTCTTAGCCGCCCGTCGCCTTGCCCTGCTTGCGGATGATGGTTTCGCCGGCGTACTTCACGCCCTTGCCGTTGTACGGCTCGGGCTTGCGCTTCGAACGGATGGCGGCGGCGAACTCGCCGACTCGCTGGCGATCGGCGCCACTGACCGTGATGAAGGTGCCGCCCTCGCTGGTGATGTCGACCTTCACGCCCTGCGGGATCTCGAGCGAGATCAGGTTGGCGTAGCCGAGCTTGAGATCGAGCTTCTTGCCGGCGATCTTCGCCGAGTAACCGACGCCAACAACCTCGAGCTTCTCCGAGTAGCCGTCGGTGACGCCCTTGATGCTGTTGGCGATGTTGGCGCGGGTGGTGCCCCAGAACGCCTTGCGGTTGCCCTCGTTCACGCGGTCCATGTCGGTCGAGCAGAGGATCTCGCGATCCTTCTCGTTCCAGGTGACCGTGATCTCGGGGCGGTAGCTGACCTTGAGGGTCTCGCCCTTGGGTCCGGTGATGGCGACCTCGCGGGTGCCGGGGTTCACGGCGATCTTGCAGTTGCCGGGAACGATGATGGGCTTCTTTCCGATGCGCGACATGGTTGACTCCTGTCGGACTGATCTGTCTGGATACTCGCTGTCGTCTTGATTCAATGGGGTGTCGGTCGGCGTCGCGCCGACGTCAGCTCACCATCGCGACGACCTCTCCGCCCACGCGCATCTCGCGCGCCTTGCGGTCGGACATGATTCCGCGGCTCGTCGAGATGATCGAGATGCCGAGACCCTGCAGCGAGCGCGGCAGGTCTCCCACGGCGGAGTAGGTCCGGCAGCCGGTCTTCGAGACGCGGCGGATCTCGTTGATGATGTTCTCGCCGCGGGCGCCGTACTTGAGCGAGATGCGGATGATGCCCTGACGGCCGTCGTCCACGCACTCGAAGTCGTTGATGTAGCCCTCGTCCTTCAGGACGCCGGCCACGCCGCGGTTGAGCTTGTTGCTGAGCACGACGACGGACTTCTCGCGGTTCCGCACGGCGTTGCGGATGCGGGTGAGCATGTCGGCGGTGAGGTCTTGAACGGACATTGCTTGTGCTCCTGTCCCCTGCGGCCATCCGCAGGGCGGGTCGATCGATTTCGTTATCGATTCAGTTCTTCAGGTTCGGATTCACCGGGCGTCGGATCACCAGCTCGCCTTGCGCATGCCGGGGATCATGCCCTGCAGCGCGAGCTCGCGGAGCATGTGACGGCAGATGCGGAACTTGCGGTACACGCCGCGCTTGCGGCCCGTGATCTCGCAACGCACCTCGCTGCGGGTGCTGAACTTCGGCTTGCGCTTCATCTTGTTGAAGGTTCGCGTGCTGGCCATGTGGTTGAATCCGTGTTGGGTGCTTTCTGTCGGGTGTCGTGGACGGTTCGGGGTCCCGCTTCACGGGACCGAATCGATCACGCCTTCTTCTTGCGCTCTTCGGGCTTGACGAACGGCATGCCGAGCTCGGCGAGGATGAAACGGCTCTTCTTCGGATCCGAGTTCTCGAACACGAAGGTGATGTGCATGCCGTGCGTGATCGTGGCGTTGGCCATGTTGATCTCGGGCCACACGGCCTGCTCGGTGATGCCCATCGAGTACGAGCCGCCCTTGTCGAACGACTTGTCCTTCACGCCGCGGAAGTCCTTGATACGGGGGATCGCGAGGTTGATCAGGCGGTCCATGAAGTGCCACATGTGGTCGCGACGCAGCGTGACCATGAAGGCCGACGGCATGCCTTCGCGCACGCGGAACTGCGATACGGCCTTCTTCGCCTTGATCATGATGGGCTTCTGGCCCGTGATCGTGGAGAAGTTGCTGATGAACTGGTCACGGACCTCGGGCTTGAGCTTCGCGTTATCGAGGTACTTGCCGATGCCGGCGTTGACCACGATCTTCACGAGCTTCGGGAGCTCATGCTTGTTGCTGAGACCGAACTCGGCGATGGCCTTCGGACCGACGGTGTCGATGTAGGCCTGCTGGAGCCGGGGGTACTTGGGAGTGACGTGTGCCATGGATGTGTGCTTTCTGCTGTGTCGGGGCCGTTCGGGCGACCCGACCTTGGCGGTGGATGCTTACTTGGAGGCCTTTCGCGGTCCGTGGAGCACATGGAGCTCCTTGCCGCCGCGGGCGGCGACGCGGACCTTCGATCCGTCGGTCTTGGTGACGAAGCGCACGCGCGTCGCCTTGCCGTCGACGACGGGGCTCACGTTCGATGCGTGGATCGGACCCTCTTCCTTCACGATGGTGCCCTGCGGGCGGGTCTGCGTGGGCTTGAGGTGGCGGGTCTGCATGTTCGCGCCCTTGACGACGACGCGGTCGCCCTCGTCGATGATGCGCAGGATCTCCCCGACGACGCCGCGCGAGCGGCCGCGGGTCACGATGACGGTGTCACCCTTGCGAATGTGGCGTGGCATGGTCAGATCACCTCCGTCGCGAGCGACACGATCTTCATGTAGTTCTTCTCGCGGAGCTCACGCGCCACCGCGCCGAAGATGCGGGTGCCCTTCGGATTGCCGTCCTTGTCGACGAGCACGCACGCGTTCGAGTCAAAGCGCACGTACGAGCCGTCGTCGCGACGGGTGGGGAACTTGCAGCGGACGATGACGGCCTGGACCTTGTCGCCGGCCTTGACATCCGCGTTCGGCAGCGCCTTCTTCACGGTGCAGACGACGCGGTCGCCGATGCCCATGGTGAGGCGGGTGAAGCGTCCCGAGCCGGTCGATGCACCGAGGACGCCGATCACCATGGCTTCCTTGGCGCCGCTGTTGTCAGCCACCTCGAGTCGTGATTCCTTCTGGATCATTGCTTGCTCCATCGCCGGGCATGCCGGCGTCTAACTTCAGTCTGTCTGCGCCGTTCAGGCGCCCTCACCCACCGTCACGATGCCTGCGGGGGCGCGCTCGACCACGCGGACGAGCACCCACGACTTGGTCTTGGAGATCGGACGGCACTCCGCGACCTCGACACGGTCGCCGGTGCGCGACTCGTTGTTCTCGTCGTGAACCTGCAGGATGGTGCGCTTGCGCACGGTCTTGCCGTACTTCGGGTGCTTCCCGGAGTACGCGATCACGACCTTGCGGCTCTTGTTGCGCTTGTCGCTCTGCACGACGCCAATCTGGCGCGGGGAGGTCTCGGGGATGACGAGTTCGTTCTTCGTCGGCATGGTTCGGTTCCTGTCGCTTACGCCTTGGCGCCCTTCGCGCGGGCAGTCTGCTCGGTGAGGACGCGGGCAAGATCCTTGCGCGCCTTGCCGATGCGCGAGTTGTCGGCGACCTTTTCGGTGGTCGCCTGGCAACGGAGATCGAAGATCTCGCGGCGGAGGCGCGTGGCCTCGCCCTTGAGGTCGTCGTTGGAAAGCTTGCGGACTTCTGCGGGCTTCATTGGGTGTTCTCTGCTTTCAGGCCGGTCAGACGGCGATACGGCGGCCGACGAATCGGCAGCGCACGGGCATCTTGTGGGCGATGCGGGCGAACGCCTGCTTCGCGAGGTCCTCGGGCACGCCGGCGATCTCGAAGAGGATCGTGCCGGGCTTGATGCGCGCCGCCCAGTAGTCCACGTCGGCCTTACCCGTACCCATTCGGGTCTCGAGCGGCTTCTTCGAGATGGGCTTGTCGGGGAAGACGCGGATGAAGATCTTGCCCTGGCGGCGGAGGAAGTGCTGCGCCGCGATACGGCCCGCCTCGATCTGCCGGCCGGTGAGCCAGTGCGCATCGAGGGCCTGGAGGCCGAAGTCGCCGAACGCGACGTAGTTGCCGCGCGTGGCGCTGCCCTTCAGCTTGCCTCGCTGCTCTTTGCGGAACTTGACTCGCTTTGGCATCAGGTTGGACATGGGGTCCTCTTCTGTCTTTCGCGATCCGCCTCTGATGGCGGGACGCGCGTGCTACTCGTGACTCTGACTCTTCTGACTGTTCGCTGACACTCGCTCGCGGTGCGGTTCGCCGATCAGCGGCGACCGCGGGCGCGTGCACGGCCACCGGCCGCGCTCGAGTGGGTCTGATCCTCGTCGTGCTCGGTGTAGAGGCCCTTGTAGACCCACACCTTGACGCCGATCGCGCCGTAGGCGGTGAAGCTGTGCGCGATCGCGTACTCGACGTTCGCCTGGAGGGTCGACAGCGGGATCGAGCCGAGGCGGGTGTCGAGCGTGCGGCTCATCTCCGCGCCGCCGAGACGGCCGGCGAGGAGGATGCGGATTCCCTTGGCGCCGTTCTGCATCGAGCTCTCGGCGCGCATCTTGAGGACGCGGCGGAAGTTCGCGCGCTTCTTCAGCTGCTCGGCGATGCTCTCGGCGATCAGCTTGGCGTCGAGGTCGGGGTTCTTGATCTCGACCACCTTCAGCACGACCTTGCGGCCCGTGAGGGTCTGGAGATCCTTCGTCAGTGCCTCGATGCCCGATCCGCGGAGACCGACGACCTGGCCGGGACGCGCGGTCTTCACGATGACCGTGAGCTCGTCGCGGGTGCGCTCGATGAGGATGTCGCTGACGGCGGCGAACGGCGGGGTGCGGTTCAGGCGCTTGTCGACGTACTGGCGGATCTTGTAGTCCTCGACGAGGAGGCTACCGAACAGCGCCTTCGGTGCGAACCAGCGGGAGCGGTGGGCTTCGGTGATGCCGACGCGGAAACCGAACGGATGGACCTTCTGTCCCATGGTGTTTCTCCGGCGCGATTACGCGCCGCGCTCCTCGACTGCGATGTGGATGTGGCTGGTGCGCTTCTTGATCGGGTGCGCGCGGCCGCGGTCCTTGGGCTGGAATCGATCGAGGGTCGGTCCCTCGTCGACACGGGACTCGCTCACGACGAGCTTGGTCGGATCGGCGTTCTTCTCCTCGGCGTTGGCGATCGCGCTCTTCAGCACGACGGAGATGAAGGCCGCTCCGCGCTTCCTCGAGAAGTCGAGAGCGGTGAGCGCCTCGTCGACGCGCTTGCCGCGGATCATGTCCGCGACGAGACGGGCCTTGCGGGGCGCGATACGGGCGAATCGGTGGCTGGCGTTGAATGCCATGGCGGTCTACCTCGTGGCTGATCTCGCGATCAGGACTTGAGGCCCTCCTTCTTGTTGGTGTGACCACGGAAGGTGCAGGTGTGCGAGAACTCGCCGAGCTTGTGTCCGACCATGTCCTCGGTGCAGTACACGTCGATGAACTGACGGCCGTTGTGCACCTGGAAGGTGTGGCCGATGAACTCGGGGACGATGGTGCACGAGCGGGCCCACGTCTTGATGGGAGACCGCTTGCTGCCCGCCGCCTCCTGCTTCTGGACCTTGCGGTACAGGCTCTCGACGACGAATGGACCCTTCTTGAGCGAACGAGACATGGTTGGATCTCTGCTGGTTTTCGCCGCACCCGCGGCGTGGGAATCTGGCTGACTGACTTCGCTGACTCGCTTTCCGCGCCGAGGGGGTCTCCCCCGCGGAGCGGCTCCGGACTAGAGCTTGAGCTGGCCGTAGCGCTTGCTCTTGCGACGGCGGATGATGCGCGAATCGCTCGACTTGCCGTAGCGACGCGTGCGTCCACCCTTGGCCTGCGTACCCGCGTGGTTCACGGGCTCGCGACCACCCTTCGACACCGCACCACCGCCGTGCGGGTGGGTGTGGTGGCTCATGGCGATACCACGCGTGGTCGGGCGACGGCCCTTCCAGCGGTTGCGACCGGCCTTGCCGATCACGACGTTCGCGTGGTCGGAGTTGCCGACCTCGCCGACGGTCGCGCGGCACTCCATCGAGACCTGCCGGATTTCGCCCGACGGGAGCACGATGGTGGCCCAGCGGCCTTCCTTGTTGGTGAGGCGCGCGTACATGCCCGCGCCGCGGCACATGCGGCCTCCGGCACCCGGCTCCATCTCGACGTTGTGCACGGCGAGACCGGTCGGGATGTTCTTGAGCGGCATGCAGTTGCCGGGCTTCGGATCGACCGCCTCGGTCGAGCTCACCACGGTGTTGCCCGCGGTCAGGCCCTTCGGCGCGATGATGTATCGCTTCTCGCCGTCGGCGTACTCGAGCAGCGCGATGTGCGCCGAGCGGTTGGGGTCGTACTCGATGCCGACCACGGTCGCGACGACGCCGTCCTTGTTGCGACGGAAGTCGATCTTGCGGTAGCGGCGCTTGTGGCCTCCGCCACGACCCATGATCGTGATCTTGCCCTGGACATTGCGGCCGGAGCCGCGCACGAGCGGCGCGAGGAGGCTCTTCTCGGGAGTCTTCTTCGTCACCTCGGCATGGAGGTTCACCGACGCGTTGCGGCGCCCGTTGGTGACCTTCTTGTAGATACGGATTGCCATGGCTGGTTCACCTCAGCTCAGAAGAGCTCGATCTTGTCCTCGGGGTGGATCTTCACGACGGCGCGCTTCCACACCTTGCCTGCGACCGTTCCGTAGCGGTAGGCGCGGGCGCGCGTGTAGCGGTTCTGCGTCGCGACATCGACGACCCGCACCTTGTAGAGCGACTCGACGGCGTTCTTGATCTCGGTCTTCGACGCGCGGCGCGCGACCTCGAAGGCGAAGCGGTTGTAGTGGCCGGAAGCCCAGGTGGCCTTCTCGGTCACGATCGGACGGACGATGACATGGATCGGATCCATTTACTTGGCCTCCTTCTTGGCCTTCGGGGCCTTCGAGGCCTGCTTCGAGGCCTTCTTCGCGGCCGGAGCGGCAGCGTCCTGCTCGTCGGCAGCGCCTTCGAAGCAGGATTCGTTGAGGAAGGACTCGAGCGCGGCCTTGTCCACCACGAGGTAGCGGTGGTTCAGCAGCGCGAACGCATTGAGCTGGTCGATGCGGCAGACATCGACGCCGTCGACGTTGCGCGCCGAGAGCATCGCGTTGCGGTTGGCCTTGTCGGTCGCGACGAGGCAGGTGCGGTCGATGCCGACGGCCTGCATCATCTTGGCGAACTCGGCGGTCTTCGGCGCCTTGAAGTCGAGCGCGGTGAAGCACTTCACCTCGTTGTCGACGAGCTTCGCGAGCAGCGCGTTGCGGTTCGCGAGCCGGCGCATCTTCTTGGGGAGCTGGGTGCGGAAGTCCTCGCGCGTGCGGGTCTTCTTGAAGGTGACGCCACCGCCCTTGCGGATGGGAGTACGGGCGGCGCCTGCGCGCGCGTTGCCGGTTCCCTTCTGCTTGTAGAGCTTGCGGGTCGAACCCTCGATGTCGCCGCGGCTCTTGGTGCGCGCGGAACCCTGGCGCTGGTTGCCGTGGGTGATGACATACGCCTGCTTGAGGAGCGCGTGGCGGATCTCTCCGCCGAGCGTCTGCTCGTCGATCTGCAGGCTGTCGACTTTCTTGCCGTTTGAATCGTAGATCGGCAGTTCGATCATTTGCTTCGCCTCTCGCGGGCTTCGCCCGCTCTTCGCTTCATCCTCCGCGTGCCTGTTGCTGGTGGCACGGGGCAGGAATCAACTCGGTGAATCTGGATCTCGGCGCATGCCTCGATCCGGAACATGTGTTGCCAGCCGGTTCCCGAACGGGCCTTGCTGGCGCCTGAGCGATCCACTTCGGGACTCAGGCCTGCTTCACCTCACACGCTCGCCTCGGCTCCCACGCCTCGGCGATCCTGACAACCTCTCGCTCGGCTCACTTCGCGCCGAGCTTCTTCGCCTTGCGCTTGAAGAGGCGCGTGGCGGGACGGATGAAGAGGAATCCGTCGTTCGCACCGGGAACCGGGCCCTTGACGAGCAGCAGGTTCTTCTCGGTATCGATCTTCACGACATCGAGGCTGCGCACGGTGACGCGCTCGTTGCCGAGCTGTCCCGCCATGCGCTTGCCCTTCTTGATCTTCGCACCATGGCCGCGGTCGGTGCCGTGCGAGCCGATGGAGCCCGGCGTGCGGTGCTTGCGCTCGGTGCCGTGCGTTGCGGACATGCCCTTGAAGTTGTAGCGCTTCATCACGCCCGCGAAACCCTTGCCCTTGCTCGTGCCGACGACATCGACGTACGCGGTGCCCTCGAGGGCGCCGACATCGATGGTCTGGCCGAGCTGGAAGCCGTTGGCCGCGGCGTCATCGGCCATGCGGATCTCGCGATGGAAGCGCTTCGGCGAGGTGCCGGCCTTCGCATCGTGCGCGATCATCGGGATCGTCGAGTTGCGCGCCTTCATGTCGTCGAAGGCGATCTGCACCGCGGAGTAGCCGTGACGGTCGGCGGTCTTGACCTGCGTGACGACGCAGGGACCGGCCTCGATCACCGTGACGGGAATGTTGCGGCCGTCCTCGAGGAAGTAGCGGGTCATGCCGATCTTGCGGCCGAGGATCGCGATGCTGCTGGGCGTGTTGCTCATGCTTGGTCCTATCTTCGTTCCTGCTACTGCCTGGCGGGCAGTTTGGGTTTTCCGTCAGGGGTACGCTCGCGTGGAGCGGACATGACGCTTGCGGTTGCAGGCCTTCACTCAGGCCTTCACTCAGGCCTTGATGCGGAGGAAGACACCGGCGGGAACGACGAGCCGCTGCAGCGCGTCGGTGGTGCGGTGGTTCCAGTCGGTGATGTCGATGACGCGCTTGTGCGTCCGGATCTCGAACTGCTCGCGCGACTTCTTGTCGATGAACGGAGAACGGTTGACGGTGTAGATCTCGCGGCGCGTCGGCAGCGGGATCGGTCCCGCGACGCGTGCGCCGGTGCGCTTGGCCTGATCGACGATCTCGCGGGCCGAAGCGTCGAGTGCCTGGTGGTCGTATGCCTCCATGCGAATCCGGAACTTGCCGCCATTCATTGTTCGATGCCTCGTTCTTTCGTTCGTTGTTTCGTCTGCACACACTCTTCCGCGCATGCCGCGATACTTCGCGTGCAAGGCGTTCACTTGCCAACCATCTCGCGGCGCACCGCGCGACGAACACGCCACGAACGGCCGAAGCCGAAGTGGCGCGAATCGGCGAGGATAGCAAATCCGCTGCGACTGTCAACGCACCTCGGCGGGAAGACCCGGGGCGAACCCCTTCGGCGAAGCGTGCTCCCCGCGCTTGATCGACTTCGCGTCGGTTATAGGGCGCATGGATCGTTGCGCGCGCCCAGTCGACTCACCGCGACGAGGTGCGGAAGCGAACCGCCCACCCTACTATCCGCGCCGTGAATCCTCAACGCGAACCTCTCCGAGCTCCCGCGATGGGACTGCGGGCCGTGCCGGGGCATGCGGCGGAACGGCGCCCTCCGCACGCAATCCCCGCCCGCGTCGCGCTGGCGACCATATTCACGACCATCTGTCTTCCGCATGCGTCGATGGATGCGTGGGCAGGGACCACCGTTTCACCAGCCGAACCCGCAAGGTTCTCGGTCCATGCGGCGGATGACGGGCTCGCGGAGTCCCCGCTCGACGCCGAGGGCCTCGGATTCTCGCTCCGCGTTCCGATCGGAAGCGGCGTGCGCGTCGACCGCACCGGCGGATCGATCAGTTTCGTGATCTCAGGGCCCGGTGAGGAGCCGAAGTGGCGCATCCGCGCCGCCCGCGTGACGCCGGGTGAGGACGGTGCCACCGCCGCGGGACAGTGCGAGCGATTCCTCGAGGACCTGAAGCGCCGCGATCCCCGGGTCGAGGCAATCGCGAGCGAGGTGAGGAAGGTCGCGGGGCGCGACGCCCACATCGTGTACGCATCGGTCCCGGTCGAGGGTGGCGAGGCTGGGACGATGGGGCTCTACGCAGTACCGACCGGCGACGGCGCGTTCGTCGCGCTGTCGATCGTGATGTCCGGCGATGCGTTCGCGCAGACCCGCGCGCTACTCGAGCGCAGCCTCGACACGATGGTGCTGCGCGACACCGCGAAGGTGCTCGCCGAGAACATGGAACTCCTCGTGCGCGGCGGTGAACTCGTCGCCGCGATCACGCCCGAGCGGCTGCGTGCGACGATCCACTCCGAGCCGCGGATCTACCGCATGTGGAGGCCGAAGGACGACGGCGCGAAGGAAGACTTCGGATATATGGTGATCCGCGTGCGCGAAGGCCAGCAGGGAGAGGTCGACGCCTCCCGCGATCCGTCGCAGTTCAAGGGCGAGGACGCCGAGAAGGGGCTGCTCGCATCGATCGACGCACGCGTCGTCGTCAACGGCGACCCGACCCACACCGTCGATGCGCAGAGCCGCTACTTCGTGCGATGGGATCGCTCCGGCGAGGCGTGGTCCGTCCGCACGACGGAGCGGCAGAGGCGCGCGAGCCGTTCGAGCGCCCAGACCGGATTGCGCCTGCCGCCCTCGGCGGGCGCGCCGCGGCCGACGATCCAGGTCATCACCGCGAGCCGCGACGGCATGACGCGCGAGCCGCTCGAGTGGGCGGTTCCGCCCTCCTATCTCTCGCAGGCCGAGCTGATCGTGCTCGGTGAACTGCTTCCCCGCGCCGCGGACGCCGCCCCGATCGAGTTCACCGACTACGCATTCGATCAGCGCGAGCAGAAGCTCCCACTCCGCCGCGAGCGCTGGGCGCCGGACGGCACGGGCTGGCGGCTCGAGACGCAGAGCGGCTCGTCTCCGTCGAAGATCGTGCAGGAGTTCGACGCACAGGGCCGCCGCGTGCGCCGCGTCGACATCGATGGTTCCGTGACGGAACTCATCGCGCTCGAGGACCTTCGCAAGCTCTGGAAGTCGAAGGGGCTTCCGGTCGACTGATGGCACGCGCGAGGTCCATGGCCCTTCTCTTCAGCGCCGCAGCGATGCTGGCGACAGGTTGCTCGGCACCGCAGGTGTCGGACGAACTCCCCCGCTTCCGCACCGGCCCGGTCGAGAGGACCGACCGCACGCTGGCGGCGTGCGACTTCGTCCCGGGCGTGGTCGGTGATCGCGCCGACGAGCGGTGGTTCGAGGTGGTCGAGGGTGACGGCGTGGGTGCGCTCATCGTCGAGCGCACGCAGCGCGACGGACGCGAGATCGAGCGGACCGAGGAGCGCGGCGGCGAGCGTTTCGAGCGCATGCTGCTCGAGCAGTCCGAGGACGGCGAGATCTGGCTTCGCATCGTCGAGCGGCCGCGCGACGATGCGCGCAGCGTGTTCCTCACGCCGCTCCGCTTCGCGCTGCGCGACCATCCGTCGGAGGGCGTCTGCAGGGGCAGCGCCGAGATGGAGGTCCGATCGGTCCGCAACGACGAGGTGCGGGCGCGCGGCCGGGCGAAGCGCGAGGTTCGCATCGTGGGCGAGTGCGAGGTCGAGCGGTACGGCGTGCGCGAGACGGCCGTGGTCGCCGAGATGCGGTTCGACCTGGTGCTCGACATCGCGCGCGCCGAGGTCCGCGTCGAGCTCTTCGTCGTACCCGGCAGCGGCATCGTGGCGGAGCGAAGGGTCGAAAGGCGGATCCTCTTCGGAATCCCGCTCGGGCGGACCGTCGAAACCGTCGTGCTGACCGACGCGCCTCCGGCATCCGCTGGCTCCGTCGCGCCCGCCGAGTGAGCAACGCATGACGCCTTCCCCCCTCCGCCCCGTCGCGCCGCCGCGCATCCTCATCGCGATCCCCGTGTTCAACGAGGAGCGTTCGGTCGACCGCGTGCTGACCGAGGTCGCGCGCTACGCGGCAGGCTTCGGTGGCGAGATCCTCGTGATCGACGACGGCTCGACCGACGGCACGCCGTGCATGCTCGCGAAGCATCCGGTCGAGGTGATCCGCCACGGAAAGAACCGTGGCTACGGCCGCGCGATGCAGGACATGCTCGAGTGGGCCGACTTCCGCGGCTACGACTGGGTCATCTCGATGGATTGCGACGAGCAGCACGAGCCGGCGAGCCTGCCCGCGTTCGTCGACGCGATCATGGCGGGGTCGGCCGATGTCGTGTCCGGATCGAGGTACATCGACGAGTCGCTTCCGGGCGACATCGCGCCCGAGGATCGACGCCGCGTGAACGCCCTGCTCACGCGCGAGCTCAACGAGCGCCTCTCGCTCGGGATCACCGACGCGTTCTGCGGCTACAAGGCCTACCGCGCGAGCGTGTGCGCGCATCTCCATCTCGATGTGAACGGCTACGACTTCCCGATGCAGTTCTGGGTGCAGGCATGCGCCGCGGGACTCCGCATCGAGGAACTCGCCGTTCGCCGCATCTATGTCGACATGACGCGCACCTTCGGCAGCGGGCTCGACGAGCCCGAGCGCAGGCTGCGCGTCTACCGCGACACGCTCTACCGCGAGATCCGCCGCTGCGCGAGGCGCCTGCCCGTGCGCGCGCTGGAGGGACTCGAGTGAGCGACGGGCCACGCGTGCTCGGCGAGACGCTCGGCGCGTGGAGGCGCGCCTCGCGCGCGGCGCTGGGCCTTCCCGTCGACCGGCCGGTCGTGATGACCGGCCATCAGGCGGGTATCTGGCACGCGGGCATCGCGGAGAAGTTCCTCGTGGGCGCCGCGCTCGCGGCGGAGTGCGGCGGCGTCCTCGCGCATGTCGTCGTCGACCATGATCTCAACGATGCATCGCTCGTCGCCTACCCGGCGCTCGTCGAAGGTCGGCTCGTGCGGCTGGCGCTCGAACGATCGCCGCGCGGACACGGCCCGAACGCGCTGCGTCGGCCCGTGCGCACGATGCGGCCCGAGCGCGCGCACGAGATTCCCGACGCGATCGAGATGCCCCTCGCCTCGATCGAACGCGCGATCGCCGCCGAGCGCGGCCGCGAGAACCTCGCGATGCAGATGGCGCACGCCGCGAACGCACTGCTCGCGCCGTCGGCGCGGGTGGACCACACGCTCGCCGCGACCTCGATCGCGGCACTTCCCTTCGCACTGGAACTGCGTGCGTCGTTCGATGGCCTGCGCGACTCCTACAACGCCGCGATCGCCGGTCACC
>JBEAQW010000182.1:0-3579 GCA_041163725.1 Planctomycetota bacterium | reverse complement strand
CGCTGCAGCGGCACCGAGTGCGGAACGGAACATCTTGCTTTGGACTCCCTCTTGCTTCCCTGCGGATCCTCCGGTCCGGCGGCCGAATGGCACCGGACTCCCTCGGAGAACCTCCCTGAATTCGAAGAATACGACGGGAATCGGCGCGCGCCACGCGCCCACGGACGAATCGTGCGATTCACCGCGGCCCTCGGCGCTTTCGCGAACGCGAGGAACGCGGATAATCAGGCGATGGAAGCGGTCTTCACGCGTCTCGAGGCGCGCGCCTACGACGAGCACTGCATGCGGCGCCTCGGCATTCCGGGGCTCGCGCTGATGGAACGCGCGGTCGATGGCTGTGCGCGGATCGCACGCGCAATGCTCGGCGCAAGGGACTGTGCGACGGTCGTTTGCGGAACGGGGCAGAACGGCGGTGACGGCTACGGAGTCGCCGCCGCGCTTGCGGAGACCGGTCACCCCGTCGATGTCGTCGAGTCTCGGGGTGGTGCGGATGCGAAGGGCGACGCGGCGACGATGCGTGCGCGGGCCGTTGCGGCGGGCGTTCGCTTCCACGACATCGCCGATCGCGCCCGCTGTGCGACGCCGGGCCTCGTCATCGATGGGCTCTTCGGTACGGGGCTCGACCGTCCGCTCGAGGGCGAGACGCTGGAGCTCGTGCGGTGGATCAACGCGTGCGGTGCGCCGGTGCTCGCGATCGACATCCCGAGCGGCATGCATTGTGATTCGGGCGAGCCGCAGCCCGAGTGCGTGGTGGCCTCGGTCACCGCGACGATGGCCGCTCGCAAGCGCGGCTTCGACGCGCCGGGCGCCGCGTTGCGCACGGGTCGCGTCGAGGTCGTCCCCATCGGTGGACCGGATCCGGCGGTGTTTCTCGCGTCACTTCGAGACCGTTGATTTCGCATCCGATCTCGCATCCGATCTCGCCGCGGCGAGCAGTCCGTCGAGCACGCCGCGCGCGCGTGCCGCCGACTCGAGCGTCGACTGCGGACCTGCGGGCGCGGCGTCGACCACGGTGCCGTCCGCGTCGAGGAACACCATGCGATTCGGGAATGGCTCGTACATGCGCGCCACCGCGTTGTCGATCGTGTCGACGACGAGCGGCATCGCGATCCCGATCCGCGCAACGAAGTCGCGCGCGAGCGCGCGCCGCTCGTCGAGCGTGCGCGGCGTCATCACGCGGAACTGGTTGCTCGGCACCATGCGGCCATCGAGCGGATGCGCCTCGCGGATGTAGACCATCAGGAAGTTCACGCGGTCGCCGTACTCCTCGAAGAGCGCGCCTGTCTCGCGGCAACTCCGCACGAACGGTGGACAGGTGCAGCTGCCGAAGACCAGCACGGTCGGTTTCCCGCGCAGCGATGCCAGCGGGAAGGCGCTCGCGCCGTCGGGATCGGACAGCGTGAAGTCCGGCGCGCGGCGTCCGACGATTGCCGTGCGCGCCGTGCCGCGTGCGAAGTCGTCCGACGCGATCTTCATGCCCGATGTCGAGCGACCGCTGCGCGAAGGCCCGGTGCCCGGTCGGTTCTCGACCGCCTTCGGCGCGGATTCCGGCGTTTCGCAGGCATCGCAACCGATCCGATCCGTCGACGCGCAGCCGGCCGTCGCGCAGAGCATGGCGATCGACGCGATGAGCGCACGGCCGCGCCCTTCATGAAGGTGCTTCCTGGTCATGCCGCGTCAACGCGGCGCGAGGCGCGCGGATTGCGTGATTTGCAAGGATTCACGGCCGGACGGGCGCGCGTCCTCAGGGACAGGCGCCCCACGACTGCAGCAGCGTCGCAAGGTCCGCGCCATCGACCGAGCCGTTGCCGTCGATGTCCGACACGCACGACTTGCATGCGCCCCACGACTGCAGCATCGTCGCGAGATCCGCGCCGTCGACCGATCCGCTGCCATCGAGGTCGGCGGGGCAGGGCGGCGCGGACGGACTCGGGTTCATCCAGATGCAGGCGTTCAGGATTGCATCGCCATGGTCGCCACCGACCTCCGCGAACCAGCCGTTGAAGAGGTTGTCGCCGGTATCGCCGGTGCCATCGTCCGGCGGCGACGAATCGCCGACCATCGCGACGCGGCCCTTCCCGTAGGTCGAGAAGGCGAACATGACATCACTGTTCGAGCGGGTCGCGGTCCGGAACAGCGCGCCCTGCCCGGCGCCGCTCACCGTCATCGATGCGCCGCTGTTGTACTCGATGGCGCTCACGGTCCCGACGGGGCCGGCGAGGATCGGGTCTGCGGCCGCATCGTTCGACGGGAACGCGGCGATCACCGAGAAGCTGACGGGGTTCACCTGGATGCCGAACGGGTTGACCGCGATGCCGTTGTTGTTGAAGAGATCGTTGTAGACCTCGGGCGGATCGAAGCCGTCGTTGTTCCGGTCGGATCCGCTGTGATTGCCGACCATGAAGAGCCCGCCGCCCGCCTCGACGAAGCGGATGATCGCCTGCTTCTCCGCGAGGGTGAACAGGATGTTCGGTTCGGGGATCACATAGATGCCGTAGTTCGAGAGGTCCTGCGCGTTCGTCGCGTCGCCGAAGGTGATGCGTCCGCCGATCGGCAGCGTCTCCACGCTGAAGCCGAGCTTCACGAGCCCGACGCCCCATGCGGACAGCGCGCCCTTCCAGTAGTTCTCCGGCGTGCTCGCGGTGATGCCCGACTGCGGCGGCGTCGGGAAGCGCTGCGGGTTCGACTCGCTGCCTGCGCCCGGCGTCATCGCACCGCCCGCGGTGGTGCCGACATTGTTCACATCGGCGTCGACCACCCAGTCGGCGTTGCCCGCCATCTGGGCCTTGGTCGCGTCGAAGAGCACCTTGCCCGGTGTGACCGTCTGTCCCTGCGCCTTCGCGGCGAGGAGCACGAGCAGGGTGGTGGCGATGCAGATTCCGCGGACCGGTCGTAGGTTCTTCATCATGGCTGCGATGGGACTTCTTCAGGGGGACGAATCCGAGAAGGGGGACACGACAGCGGCCCGTCGCCGCAGGTGTCCGCCCAAGGGGAGCCTCTGGATCCACTTCTGATCGGGTTGACCCCGGAAAAATGCGAATTTGGCCGAATTCGCGCCCCGTGAGGCCCTCCACGGGCCGTGCATGCGGCTTCGTGAACATGTCACAATCCGCACATGCAGCAACAGACCCCCGCCGCCTCGCTCCGCCGCCTTCGTCCGCTTCTCGCTGCGGTCGCACTCCTGCTGCCGTTCGTCGCGCTCTCCGTCACCGCGCTCGCCGACGGCGTCGTGCGCGTCTACCTCCTCGCAGGACAGTCGAACATGGAGGGTCACGGCGTCGTCGACCTCGACGACGAGCGCGACTACAACGGCGGCCGCGGAAACCTCGACGCGTTCCTCGCGAGCGACGAGGGCGCGCCGTTCCGCGACCTTCGCGCCCCCGACGGATCATGGCGCGTGCGCGACGATGTGTTCGTCTCGTATCTCACCGCGAATGGGACGCGCAAGGACGGGCCGCTCTCCGTCGGCTTCGCCGTGCACGAGGGCCGCCACCACATCGGCCCCGAGCTCGGCATCGGCCGCGTCCTCGGCGATGCGTTCGAGGAGCCCGTGCTGCTCGTCAAGACCGCGTGGGGTGG
>JBEAQW010000181.1:0-8262 GCA_041163725.1 Planctomycetota bacterium | reverse complement strand
GCGCGTATCGCGCACGGTCGCGGCGTAGATCGACTCGCTTCCATCGCGATCCGACACGAAGTAGAGCGTCACGCCGTCCGGACTCCAGCACAGATCGCGCTCGCGCGACTCGCCCTCCGTCACGCGGCGGGTCGGACTCTTCTCCTCGATCGCACGGATGAACACATCGCCGTCGGCGACGAACGCCATCGACTTTCCGTCGGGCGACAGCGCCGCCTCGGCGACATTGCGACCGATCTGGATCCGTTCCTCGTCGAGCACCGTGTCGTCGGCTGCGCTGAACGCAAGCTTCGCCGCCGTCGCGCCCTCCTTCGTGAGGTCGAGCCGCCACAGGTCGCCGAGCACGCAGAACACAGCCGATCGGCCATCGGCCGCGACCGCGAGTCCATGCACATCGTCGGCGGTGAAGTCGGTCAGGCGCTTCCCGGAATCGACGGGCGCGCCGAGCTTCGCGCGGTGGACATTCTGCGCGCCGGTGCCGCGGTCGGAGATGTAGACGAACTCGTCGGCGCCGATGAAGCGCGGCAACCCGTCGTTGCCGTCGTACTTCGTGAGCTGCGCGAAGGTCTGCGTCGCCGTGTCGTACACCCAGACATTGCGGTTGTCGGGCCCGTTGTAGCCCCGGCGGTACCAGCTCATGCCGCCGCGCTCGAACAGCACCTTGCTCCCATCGGGCGACGCGTTCGCCGCGCCACCGAACGCGCCGTGCAGACGGACGGGCGTGCCGCCCTCGATCGGGACGACGAAGGGCCGCGACGACCGGTAGAGATCACCCTCGAGCGTGCTCTCGATCAGGACGACGGTCTTTCCGCCGAGCGTACCCACCGACGACAGCGCGAAGCTTGCATCGAGTTCGGTGAGTTGGCGGAGGTCGCTGCCGTCGGCGGCCATCGACCACAGGTTCCGCATGCCGTCGCGCTCGCTTTCGAACACGATGCGCTTGCCGTCCGGCGTGAAGCCGCTGCGCGACTCCGTCGCCGGATTCGATGTCAGGCGCACGGCCTCGCCACCGAGCGCGGAGGCCTTCCAGAGATCGCCGCGCCAGCTGAAGACCACCGCGGATCCGTCGGGCGACAGGCTCGGGTAGCGGGCGAGATCGACCTGTGCGGCGCCCGCCTCGAACGCAAGTGCGCCGACAAGGAGACTCGTCGCCATGCGGGTGGATCGGGAACGGTTGATGCGTGTGCTCATGGGGAAACCTGCGGATTCGTGCGGCCAGAACCGAACGGAGGGCGGACAGTCTACGGGCTTTCCCGCGCCGGAAACGGCGATTGCGTTCGGTCTGTGCGGGCAGGTCCCGAGAAAGATCGGAGGTTCACGAAACTCGCCCGCTTTATCCGCCGATGCCGTATCTACGGACAGTCGTCGATGGCTCCTCGGACGGCGCCATCTGACTGCACGACTTTCCGACTGAAGCCGTCGTCCCACCGCTACGCCCGCTGCAATCCGCAGGGCCATGGACAGGGGGACGGCCGGAGCCGCGCATCCGATGCACGGCGTCCGAAGCCAGGACAGAGAAGGACAGAGGAGGAGACCATGCACTCGAATCGACTGAACCGCGACCCGCAACATGTTCGATCACTCATCGGGAAGATCGATGGCGGTCTCGACGAGGCCCGACGCAAGCGCATGGGGCCCACCACGCCCCCCGCTGATCCGACGCCCGCGCCGCGTGCGGAGGTGCCGAGCCGCGGCGAACAGCCCGCCACCCCGAGGGCTGTGGCCGGCAGCCAGTCTTCCGGCACGCCACCGATCCGCGGTGCGAACGAGATGTTCAACCCGAGCGGTGAGCGTCTGAAGGCGCGCCCGAAGCCACGCAACTGACGCACGAGCCGACATCCGCGCGACGCGCGGACACCGATGCCGACGACCGGCGCAGCGCGATCACCGATCGTGCTGCGCCGTCCTTCATTCGGCTATTCTGAATCCATGAGCCAGAGCGAACAGACCTGCGGCCCCGCCGACACCATGCGTCCCGAAAGCCTCGCCTTCCTCCGGGAGCTGCTCGAGACCCCCAGCCCTTCCGGCTTCGAGCGCGAGGGCCAGCGCGTGTGGATGAAGTACGCGCGCGCGTTCGCCCGCGACACATGGAACGACTCGTACAACAACTGCTTCGCCTCGTTCGGCCCCGAGGGCGACGGCATCCCGACCATCGCGATCTGCGGCCATGCCGACGAGATCGGGCTCATGGTCAACCACATCGATGAGAAGGGCTTCATCTACTGCAAGTCGATCGGCGGCATCGACGCCGGCTCGATCGTCGGCAAGCGGATCCGGTTCATGTCGAGCGTTCCCGGCGTCACCGCACCGGTGATCGGGCTGATCGGCGCGACCGCCATCCACCTGCAGGACAAGTCGGCGGAGGGCAAGGTCCGCAAGATCCATGAGCTGTTCATCGACATCGGCGCGACGAGCGGCGATGAGGCGCGCGCGCGGCTCAACATCGGTGATCCCGGCGTGTTCCTCGACGGCTTCATGCAGCTGAGCGACGATCTCGTGGTCGCGCGCGCGCTCGACAACCGCATCGGCACCTGGATCGCCGCCGAGGCGCTTCGGCTCGTCGCCGAGCGCGCGGCCGAGCTGAAGGTGCGCGTCGTCGCGGTTTCGACGGTGCAGGAGGAGGTCGGACTCCGCGGCGCGCAGATGATCGCGCGCACGCTCAAGCCCGATGTCGCGCTCGTGACCGATGTCGGACACGCGACCGACAGCCCCGGCATCAACCACGCGCAGCACGGACTCTTCAAGCTCGCTGGCGGACCGAAGCTCGCCGTCGGCGGCGCGATGCAGCCCGAGGTCGTCGCACGGCTCGCGGAGACCGCGGCGGCGCTCAAGATTCCGCTTCAGCGCGCGGCGACGCCGGGCGGCTCGGGCACCGACACCGACGCGATCTTCGTACAGGGCGGCATCCCGTGCGGCCTCGTGTCGCTTCCGATCCGCTACATGCACACCACCGTGGAGATGACGAGCCTGCGGGACCTCAACCGCATCGCGCATCTCTTCGCAGGCTTCGCCCTGCGCATGGCGCCGGGCGAGCGTTTCAGCGCCTCGCTGTGAACGACCTCCGCGCCTAGCCCTTGCGGACGCGCGAGCGGGCGACCGGCTTCGAATTCGGTCGCGAGCCCGGCGTCGTGCCCGGCTTTGCTGCCTTGAGACGGTAGGCGAACGCAGGCGGGAAGTTGCCGAGCACGAGCTCCTTGCGGCCGTCGTGGCGACGGCGCAGCGACTGTCCGATCGCTCCGATCCGCTTCAGGCGCGCGCGGCCGTCGCGGTCGGTCACCGGCGACTTGATCGCTCGCACACCTGCGTACTCGAAGTACACGATCTCGCCGTTCTCATTCAGCAGCGAGAACATGCGGCGGAAGATCTGCCGCATGAGCTTCGGCGGAAAGTTGTTGAACGGAAGGCCGCAGACGATCACATCGTACGGGCCGTGCAGTTCGGCCTCCTCGATGGGCGCGCAGTGGAGCTGCACCGTCACGTTCGGATGCCGCGCCCGGTACGCGGACAGCATGTCGCGCTCGAGCTTGCGGCAGAAGTTCCGGTTGATCTCGACGAGATCGAAACGGTCTCCCGCGCGGAGCTTCCTCAGGATCGCCTTCGTGAAGGGGCCCGTGCCCGGTCCGACCTCGAGGATGCGGCGCGGGCCCTCGACGCGGGCGATCGTGCTCGTCATCGCGCGCGCAAGCATCGGTGACGAAGGCCACACCGAGCCGGTGTCGCGGAAGTTTCGGATGGCCTCGGTCAGGAAGTCGAGCACGGGAGGATCCATGCTAGCGCAGAGGCCGCCGGTTCGCCGTACATTCATGTCCTGGTCGGACCGAAGCGCCCGCGCGGGACGCGGGTCCGAACCCCAACGAGATCCCGACATGGCATTCGTCAACGAGAACTACCTGAAGCTCGCGGCCGGTTACCTCTTTCCCGAGATCGGGCGCCGCGTGTCGGCGTTCGCCGCAGAGCGTCCCGACCTCGCACCTCAGATCATCCGCTGCGGCATCGGCGATGTGACGGAGCCGCTTCCGCAGAGCGCGATCACCGCGATGAACGCCGCGAACGCCGAGCTCGCCAACCGCGCCACCTTCAAGGGATACGGCCCGGGAACGGGTTACGAGTCGGTGCTCGCCGCGATCGCCGAGGGCGACTTCCGGTCGCGCGGCATCGATGTCTCCGACGACGAGATCTTCCTCTCGGATGGTTCGAAGGGCGACTGCGGCAACATCCTCGAGATCCTCGGCGCGGGAAACACGGTCGCCGTCACCGACCCCGTGTACCCCGCGTATGTCGATGCGAATGTCATGTTCGGAAACACCGGCGCCGCGCTCGCGGGCGGCGGCTACGAGGGCATCGTCTATCTCCCCTGCACCGAGGAGAACGGCTTCCTCGCCGATGTCCCGGCGCCCGGCGAACCGACGCCGGACATCATCTACCTCTGCTCGCCGAACAATCCCACTGGGACCGTGATGGACCGCGCGAGGCTCGAGAAGTGGGTGCGCTACGCGCGCGAGCACCGCTCCCTGATCTTCTGGGATGCCGCGTACGAGGCGTTCAACCGCGACGCCGAGACACCGAAGTCGGTGTTCGAGATCGATGGCGCGCGCGAGTGCGCGGTCGAGTTCCGGAGCTTCTCGAAGTCGGGCGGATTCACGGGCGTCCGCTGCGGGTACACCGTGCTTCCGAAGTCGGTGATGGCGTACACGCGCGCGGGCAAGGCCGTCGCCCTGCACGGACTCTGGACACGCCGCTGGAACACCCGGTCGAACGGAGTCAGCTACGCAGTCCAGCGCGGAGCCGAGGCGCTCTACACCGAAGCCGGCCGCCGCGAGGTCGCGGCGCTCGTCGACTTCTACATGGAGAACGCGCGCATCCTTCGAGAAGGCTGCCGCAGCCTTGGATGGAAGACCTGGGGCGGCGAGAACGCACCGTATGTCTGGTGCCGGACGCCGAACGGCGAGGACAGCTGGAGCTTCTTCGATGTGCTGCTCCGCGAGGCGCGCGTCGTGACGACGCCGGGCGCGGGCTTCGGTCGCTGCGGAGAGGGCTACTTCCGCATCAGCGCCTTCAACTCGCGCAGGAATGTCGAGGAGGTCGTCCGCAGGCTCGCGACGCTTCCCAGCGCTGCGCTCGCGCATTGAACGCGCGGCCCGATCGCGGACGAACCCCTGAAACGCACAGCGCCGACCGTAGGGTCGGCGCTGTGCGAGAGAGAGAAGAGAGAGTCGTCCGCACGCGGGTGTGTCCCTGAGGCCGTCCCGTGCCTCGCCCGCGCGCACTGTCCCAACGCAGGAGACAACGCACGGCACCATCCGTCGGTTCGTCCATTTCGAGGGGTCTTCACCCCATTCAAAAACGAACCGCCCGCGGGATCCTCCGCGGGGCGGTTCGAGACAGAACTCGGCCTGGGCTCAATCAGGCGCGAGCGGACAGGATCTGGGAGGCAAGCTGCGGGGTCGTCGGCTTCGAGAAGGCCTGCTGGACGCGGCGGAACTGCCCGATGTCGATCACCGGACGACCTGTGGTGAGCGTGTCGAGCCAGCGCTGCGCGAACGCATCGGGCTTCACATCGGGGAAGTACTCGCGGACGCGCTCGAGCTCGCTGAAGAGTGCCTTCGCGAGCTCCTCGCGTCCGACCCCGCCGTTCTGGTCGATGTCGAGACGCTCGAAGAGCCGACCGCTGTCGGCGAAGTCGCCGGCGACGAGGTTCCCGTCACCGTCGGCATCGCGCGCGGCGAAGGTCTGCTCGACCAGGTCGCGCACGACCTCTTCCGCGGTCGGCTCGGGGTTGGTCTCGGGCATGGCGAGCGAGCGCGGCTCGTTGCCGCCGTTCAGGGCCATGGCGAGGTCCATCGCGTTCACGACGCCGTCACCGTTGTAGTCGCCGCCGTTCGCGGCGTTCTGACCGTTCTGGCCCCAGTTCTGCTGCACGATGTTCACAGGGTCGGTGCCCGCGTTCAACGCGATGGCGAGGTCCTGCGCGTCGACGATTCCGTCGGTGTTGAGGTCGGCCTCGGCGTTCGAGGTGCCCCAGTGCTGCATGATGGTGGCGATCGAGACCATCGGCGCCTCGGTGTCGCGGAAGGTCACGCCGTTACCGCCCGCACCGGGGTCCTTGGATGCCGCGGGAGGCATGGTCGCGCCGACCGCTGCGTCGCCGCGGGGAAGCGGACGCGCCTGCGGGGCTGCGAGGCTGGAGGCCATGAGCGAGGAACCTTGGATCTGCATGGGTGGGTCTCCTTCACGCGGCGATGTGCCGCGGGGAAGGCGGAAGCAACACCCATGCCCGGCCCTCAGCACCCGTCAGGAAGGGTCGGATCCCGGGAGGGCGCATCGGCTGCCGACTCCGCGCAGGAATCGCGCCCGATCCGCGCCGCTCCCGGCCTGCCCACAGTACCCCGCGCCCCGTGCCAGTCTCGGCGGTGGTCAGCCCGCGCCCCAGCCCTTCGAGGGCTTGCGCTTCGGGAGCATCGCATCGTCGGCGGTAGGCACGCGCCCATCGGTACCTCGGTAGCCGAGGCATACCACGAACATCTCCACGCTCTCGGCCCGCGAGGCGCGCGGCTTGTAGCCCTTCGCCTCGTCGAACATCCGCGCGGCGCGCTTGAGGAGCTCGGGGTACTCACTCCCCTCGAACACCTTCATGGTCAGGTTGCCGCCCTTCCGGAGCCACTCGGGGCAACGGTCGAGGAGTTCCTGGCAGAGCCGGGCCGAACGCATCGCGTCGCCCATCGGATCGCCCGTGGTATCGGGCGCCATGTCCGAGATGACGACATCGAACGGCCTTCCGCCGAGTTCCGCCATGTCGAGGTCGCGAAGATCGGCCTGGATGAGCCGCACATTGGGTGGATAGCCGCCACCGTTGATCTGCTTGAGGTCGACCGCGACGACCTCGCCCTTCGGACCGACGCGCTGCGCGGCGACCTGCGACCAGCTTCCTGGCGCGGCGCCGGCGTCGAGCACGCGATCGCCGCGACGAATCAGACGGCGCCGGTCATCGATGTCGATGAGCTTGAACGCCGCGCGCGAGCGGTATCCCTCTTCCTTCGCGAGCCTGAACCAGTGGTCTTGGACTTCCTTCACGCCGAGACTGTAGCAGCATCGGACGCCGCGACCGTGCGCGCGCGGCACGGTGGAGTAGGCACGCGCGTTCGCCTTCGGGACCGGGACCGGTGGTGCGCCGACGGAGCAGTCGGGTCACGGATCGACGATCGCGCGACCGACATCGGTCGGGTCGGCGACGACCGAGACTCGGATGTTCCGACCGCTCGTGCGGAGCACGATGGGGTTCGTGCCGTCGTTGAGCGTCGCGATCATGCGATCGTGATCGTTGCCCGCGGCGAGCGCGCTCCAGCGGCCGAACTCGCAGCGCTGGCGGACCTCGCCGCCGTGCGACGCAGCGTCGAACGCGCCGCGGGATTCGCCGCGCACGCGGTAGTCGATCGAGCCATCGCTCGTGACGATGGTCATGGCTTCGGTCATGGGCCAAGGGGTCATCATGGCGACATCGCCACTCGAAGTCTCGATATCGACGGGCCCCTGGTTCTCGACGACGGTGACATCGCCGTTGTTCGTGCGCACCTTCACGCGATCGAGCGCGGGCGTGACGATCACGACGCGCGCGCTGAAGAAGTGCGGCTCCGGATTCGCGGCCGTCGTCCGGACGAAGAGCGTGTCGCCACCGCCCTCGCGGGGCTCGAGCGTGGCGGTCCACTTGATGTCGCCGATCCTCTCGCGCGACTCCTTCCAGCGGCCGAAGCCCATGTCCACCAGCCGGCGGACCTCGACGACCGTCGTGTCGGCCATCGGATCGGCGCGCACGGTGACATCGCCGGCGAAGTTCTCGACATCGACGGTGACCGCGCCGCTCGTGCGAATCTCGACGGGCTCGTCGGTGTCGAACGCGCGCATGCGCAGCGTGTCGAGCACACGGAGGTTCGACTGGTCGATCTCCTCCTCGAGCGTGCGATGGCCTGCGCAGGCTCCGAGCGCGAGGGTGGTCGCGAGGGTGACGAATGCGGCGACGATGGGGCGGGCCGGTCGGTCTGACATGGTCTTCAACTCCGTCATGTGCTCTCCCCCACCGCGCGACGGTCCGTGGAACCCGGGCGCGGGGCAGGTTCGCCCTCGAAGCGGGAGAATGCGTGCATCCTGTCCCGCGGGCGACTGTGTATCGGCATGGAAAGCGGGTATGAATCAGCACATGCGCGGTTTCGTGCACCAGTTCCGGCCCCGAATCCACGGCGTGATGGCGCTCGCGGCGGTCGTCTGCGC
>JBEAQW010000180.1:0-4448 GCA_041163725.1 Planctomycetota bacterium | reverse complement strand
TAGACCTCGAGCGCGCCGAACACGCCGTCGCCGATCCCGAGCAGCGCCCAGCCTGCGATCAGGCCCGCGCACACGGCCTCCTTCGAGTCCACCCAGAGCCGCCACCCGAAGGTGCCGACGGCCTTGTGGTACTTGCCCTCGAAGAACGCGAAGATCGCCGCACCGGTGAACATCATGATGGCCGAGTCGGGCGGAAGCACCGCACCGAGGCCGACGCCGACGGCCGACAGCGGGAAGCGTCCCTTCGTCGAGATGCGCGCGATCTCGAAGACGAGCGCGACGACGGCTGCGAACAGCATCGCCCACGCCGCCGACACAGGCAGCACGCCCCAGAGCTTCGCGATCCCATCCGCGCCGGTCTGCACGATCGACGCGCCTTCGGGGGTCGCCGTACCCATGCCTTCGATCACGCGCGCGACGGCGGCCCACTGCAGGGCGCCCGGCACGGCCCAGTTGCCCTTCTCGGTGACATGCGTCTGGATGTCGGCATCGGCCGCGCGGTTCGCGAGGAACAGCAGGTAGAAGAGCGGTGTCGACGCGATCGCGCCGGAGAAGATGCCGATGATGTGGCCCCACGCCTGCTGCCGCGGCTTCGCGCCGAGCATGTACCCGGGCTTGATGTCCATGAGCAGGTTCGATGCGTTGCCCGCGACCTCGGTCGTGACACCCGCGGTCATGAGGTTCGTGCCCGGATTCGTCGGGTGGATCGTGCCGAAGGTGAACTGCGTGATCTTCGAGAGCGAGCCGGTCGGCGTGGTCGCGGTGAGCGCCGTCGCGTTCGCGGCGATCAGCGTCAGCACGATGATCATCGGGATCGACAGGGCGCCGACCCACAGCGGCACATCGAACCAGAGCCAGTTGATGTAGACGATGATCGCCGAGAACACAGGCACGCCCACGAAGCTGACCCAGAGCGGAAGCTCGATGTCCTTCAGGCAGTCGTCGGTCTGCTTCTTCTTGGCGAAGAGGCCGGTGAACGCGCTGAGGATGACCTTCGGCTTCGCGAAGAGGCCGACCATCGACGCGGTCACCATCATCGAGACGCCCCACCAGAGGCACCAGCTGTTCACGAGATGGCTGCGGCCGAACACGGCGTCGGCGAGCGGGTAGGTGCCGTCGGCGAGCTTGATCGCGTCGAAGTTCCTCGGCATGATCTCGCCGGAGGAGATCATCCACGGCGCGAGCACGAGGAAGTTCAGCATGGCGCCGATGAACACGCTCGTCGCGATGCGCATGCCCATCAGGCCGCCCGCTCCGATCATCGAAAGGTCGAACGCGAGGACCACGCCGAGGTTCGGCAGCGGCACGCCCGCGACATTCGGCGTCCACAGCGAGTGCTTCTCGGCGAGGTGGTAGTACCACTCGTCGAAGCGCTCGGGAACAGGGCGCCAGACCTTCTCGAGGCTCTTCGCGGTGCCGAGGATCGAGATCTGCACGACCGCCATGTAGCTCGCGGCGTAGAGCATCTGGAGGCCCGCACCGATCGCTGCGGCGACGGCGAGCGCCTTCGCCTTGAACACGCCCGCGTCGATGCCGCCTTCCTTCGCGGCGGTCGGCGCGGCAGGCTGCCCGTTGACGAAGTTCTTCGTTCCGCCGACGGGCGCATCGGGATAGAGCGAGTCCAGCACGACTCCGACCGCGCGGCCCTCGGGGAAGGGCTGCTGCTCGTCGTTGATGAAGCGCCGCTTCATCGGGAACGCGACGAGCACACCCAGGATGCTCGCGAGCACATTCCAGAGGAGCAGCTTGTGCCACTCGAGCACCGTGTTCGTCACGAACATGTACGCCATGAGCGCCGAGATCAGGGGGCCGGTCATGTAGCCGGCCGCGGTGGCGATCGACTGGACGGCGTTGTTCTCGAGGATCGTCAGGTCCTTCGCGATGCCGATCTTCATCATCGCGCGGAACACGACGAAGCTGATGATGACACTCGTCACGCCGACGCCGAGCGACCAGCCGGTCTTCGCACCGATGTAGAGGTTCGTCGCCGAGAGGATGCCGCCGACGAGGAAGCCGGTGATGCCCGCGCGCAGGGTGAGCTGGGGCAGATGGCCGCGCCAGACATTCTCGAGCCACCAGCGGTCCTTCTGCTCGCGGGTCCAGTTGCGGGTTTCCTCGTCGGTGAGATGCGGGATCGCCATATGGCCGCGCAATGTAGGGGAAGCGGGGTGGTCGCTCCAATCGGATACGCTCCGAGCATGGGCAGACGCGACCGGGACGAGCAGCCGAAGTGGGGGAAGCGCACGCCGCCGAAGAGCGAGCGGGCGGCGGCGGCCGAAGCGCTCGACGCCGACGAGAAGCGGCGCAAGGCGGGGCTCTCCAAGTCGGCCGAGGCGCTCCGCACGCCCTCGGCGCGCGTCCTCGGTGAGAAGTCACGGTTCCTCGGCGTGGACCTCGGGCTTGCGACCGGGATCGCCGTCTACAACAGGGACGGCAGGCTCGAGGCGGTCCGCTCGCGGCACTTCCAATCGCGCGATGCGCTCCGTTCGGCGGCGGGGGCGATCCTCGACGAGATCGCGCATGTCCACAGCGTCATCCTCGAGGGCGGCGGTGATCTGGCGGAGGTCTGGCAGCGGGCGGCCGTGCACCGCGGGATCCATCTGCGCATCGTGCAGGCCCATCACTGGCGCGCGCGGTTCTTCTATCCGCGCGAGCACAGGAGCGGTCCGGAGGCGAAGGCCCACGCGATCAAGATGGCCGCGCAGGTCGTGGACTGGAGCGAGACGAGGGGCGTGTCGGGCGCCTCGCTCGGCCACGACGCGGCGGAGGCGGTGATGGTCGGGCTCTTCGGCGTGATCGACGCGGGCTGGCTCGCCGACCCGCCTCGCTTCCGCCGGTAGAGCGCGTTGCGCTACGCGTCGGCGCGCCGCGCCGCGACCGCGTACACGGCGCCGTTCGAGACCCATGCATGCGCACGCATCGGAGGATTCGACTCGAAGCGAAGCGTCACCTCGTAGGCGCGTTCCGCATCGTCGACGATCGGCTCGGCTTCCTCGAATCGCGACGCGACCAGCGCGGTCCCGAACCAGCCGACCTCGATCGCGAAGGCCTTCACGCACGCCTCGCGCGCACACCAGAGCGCGATCGGTCCCTCGACGAGCCTCCCGTCCGCACGCGCGATGAGCTCGCGCTCGGTGCCCGCGATCGCCATGCGCAGGAGCGCCTCGGCGCGGGACGGCGCGCATTCCTCGACATCGATTCCGAGGGCGCGGACCCCCGGTCCCGTCGCGACGGCGGCGACCGCGCGGACCTTCGTGTGCGCGATCGAGAAGGCGGGCGCGGGTGCCCACGACGCCTGCGGCCGGCCACGCGCGTCGCGTAGGACGGGCATCCGGTGTGCGCGCGCGTCGCCATGCTCGGCGAGTGCCGCGTGCAGCGCGAGCCGGCCCGCGAGGAAGGCGTCCTTTCGGGCCACGGCGGGGAAGCCGCGCGCGAGTTCGCGCTCCGCCTCGTGCAGCCTCGCCGCGTCGCGTGCGAGCACGGCGGTCTCGGGCATCGCGAGTTCGCTCACGATGACCGCGCCCGCGGTCGAGTCGAACACCGGGCGCGTCACGCGCATCATGCCTTCGAGCGCCTCCGCGCGCCCGCCTTCGGCGCGGCCGGCCGCAGCACGAGCAGCACATCGCCGGCGCCCTTGCGGAACGCCTTCGGGGGAAGCGATTCATCGGTCGCGTCGTGGCAGGAGACAACCTCGTAGCCGCCCGCGGCGGCGAGGACATCCTTCAACATCGGCATCGTGAAGGTGAGCAGATCGTACTGTTCCGCGATGACCGACGGCGCGTCCTTGACATTCGCAGTGATCGCGATCTGTCGGATCCGCTCGCACTTCGTGCGCGGCTGCAGTCCGAGCGATTCGGTGCGCAGGGCGGCGAATCCTCCGCCCTCGATGTCGACGGGTCCGCGCTCGTACACCACTCCGGGATCGATGCGATCGCCCTCCTCCCGCAGCGCGAGCCCGACGAGGTAGATCCCGCGCGGCGACAGCCGCATGCGCATCGAGGCGAAGTGCTCCGCGACATCCATGTAGTCGGCGAGGTGGCCGATCGAGTTGTCGAGGTTGATGGCGCAGTCGAAGCCGGTTCCGAGTTCGTCCGGAGGTCGGCGCATGTCGCCGACGAGCACGCGCGCACCACGCTTCGGCAGCCGCTTCTGCGCGAGTTCGATGGCGCTCGGCTCGAGATCGCTTCCCGCGACCTCCGCGCCTTGGCGAAGGAAATGCTCGAGCCAGAGACCTGGGCCGCAGGCCGGATCGAGCACCCTTCGGGGGCGTCGGCGAAGCACCGAGCGCACGATCCGGTCGACCGAAGTCCGGATCTCCTCGCTTGGCTCGAAGAAGGCTGCGTAGAGCTCGGGGCGCTGGTAGAAGGCGTTCATGGCGGGGGGGATCTGCGCGTCCGGCGGCGGTAAGGCTCCCGACGAATGATCCGAGGGGACACCTGGCCTTGGAG
>JBEAQW010000179.1:0-5076 GCA_041163725.1 Planctomycetota bacterium | reverse complement strand
CGCGGTAGGGCTCCCCAGGAGTGCGAATGCCGAGACAACAGACGTGGCGAGTGCGCTGACAGCACTGAACACAAAGTTCTTCATGTCTTACTCCTCAAAGACAAAAGCTCCCCGGGCCGCGGCAGTTTGCTGACTAGCTCAACGACCCCGTGGAGATCCTCAAGCCCACCTCAGGACGAGGACAGGCGTCCGTCACAATCGGCCACGCTTGAGGTCAGGGCAACTGAGTTGTGCACCGAATCAGGAAATGCCTCATGTGTGCATATTCTGCTTCGCAAGAACGCAATCTATGGGACCTCACGCAGGCGGTATGTGTCGAATAAGAAAGGCCAAATTCTGAAATGGTCGAGTTTGCTGACTTCAGAGCCAGGCGTCAGACGGCCCCGAACACGCGATCTCAGGAGAACATTGTCACTCCTCGCAACCTGGATTTATCCGTCTCGGAGGTAAGCCTTTATCTGATCCGGAAACGCGTTCGTGAGGCGGGGGCCGAGCGCGCAGCGCGTCCGATACCTCCTTGCTCACTCGCGCTGCGCGAGTGGCCGGGGAAACGGATCAACATCCCGCGTAGCTGCGGGGGAGTTGTGGAGTCGGTCCACAGGCCCCGTTACGGGGCTCGGGGTGGTCCTTCACCAGGGGCCTTACGGGGGGCGCGCATCGGGTCTCGTTTGCGGGTCCGAAGTCGGGACTCTGGTCGGGCGGCGACTCGGGGCTGATCGGTGCCAGCTCGCTGTGCGCGCGGCTCGGATCGAACCTCGTGTGGGCATCCTGGCCGTTTGGGCGGGCTGGTTGATGCGAAAGAACAGAAAATCGAAGCGATCGACTTCGCGCCGGGGGCGTTGGGGAGTCTATTACCTCCGAGAGCGCAGGCTTCCCGCGCCCGACTCGCTCGAACCGCGAGCGCTCGGTGCGGGAGTTCGGCGTGAGACTGACGCCTGAGAACAGAGAGCAAAGAGAGAGATGAATCCAGTAGGACGAACCTTGCGCATTGCGTGCGCGGTCGCCTCCGCAGGCTGTGCGGTCGCTGCCGGTGCTGTGGCACCAGCGTGGTCCTACGCGCCGACCGGGTTCGGCCTCGACGCGGGCCTCGATGCAGGCCGCGTATCGACCCGCGGGCCCGAGGCCACCGTACGCGAGCACATCCCTCCGGTGTTTCAGCGCGATCTTCCGCTGCTGGATCGGGCCGTCTCGCTCGACGATTCCCAGCGTGATATTGCGCGCATGCTGTTCGAGGACATCGAGGCGAGCGGGGGGGCGCACGAGGCGCTCGAGGAGTTCCGTGCGAACCTCGAGGCGATCATGGTCGACTCCCAGCGGCCGCGCCTCGAGCGCTTCTGGCATGCTGTGTACCGCGAGCGCATGGAGACAGCGGCGGCGATCGCGGGCGAAGGCGTCGACCTCGCCGCACTCGTGCGGGAACTCATGCGCGGCGCCCCCGACGATCGGCTCGATGCGACGGTCCGGCGCTACCGCGTCGAACTCGATCCGCTGCTCGATCAGCGCTTGGCGGCGGCGGACGACGAGGCGCGGCTCCTGCGTGTCCGACTCGAGATTCGTAGTGTGAACGACCGCGCGATCGACGCCATCGGCGAGGCCCTTCCCCCCGGACTCCGGTCGGACTTCGAACGCCAGGCGCTCGAGCGCGCCTACCCGACGGCGTTCGTCCCGTCGGCGGTGCTTCTGGAGCTCGACAGACTGATCGAGGAATTGCCGCTCGACTCCCTCCGCGACCTCCTGCATGACGCCAAGCTGCGCTACGCGGCGGTGTGTCGGGGCGGGATGCAGGCGCTGCGCGCGCGCGACGATGCGTCGGCGGGTCCCGCCGATTCCGACGCACGCCGCATGGGCGTCGAGGCGATCGAGAGAGCCGAGCGTGCCTACGACGAGTTCGATG
The DNA here is from genome assembly GCA_041163725.1 of Planctomycetota bacterium. Taxonomy (GTDB): domain Bacteria; phylum Planctomycetota; class Phycisphaerae; order Phycisphaerales; family SM1A02; genus QWPT01. Next base: position 3,182 of record JBEAQW010000179.1, on the reverse strand, counting down.
CCTGGCTCGCAGGCGAGATCGAGCGGCGGGCGGAGTCGTCCGCCCTTGCGGCGACCACCGCAGGACGCGCGATCTCCGCGCACATCGCGGCGATCCGCGACGGCGTCACCCATCGCTGGGACGATGGCGCCGCCACCCTGGCGCGATTCGACGCGAACGGAAACGGCGTGATCGATGGCGACGAAGGCGACGCCGTCATGAAGTCGTTCTCGCGCTCGGTCGGTCGGCAACGCGGCCACCGCCTCTAGCTATTCAGAACCGGTCGGCTTCGGTCAGCGGCTGAAGAGCCGGCCGAGGATGCCCTGACCCACCTTCTCGTGGCGGATCAGCATGTCGAGCTCGCCGGCGTCGAAGTAGATGCCGCCGCACGAGCCGCACTGGTCGATCATCACGGTCTCAAGCAGCTTCTCCGCCATCTTGCCGCCGCACTTCGGGCAGCACATCCAGTGCGAGGCCTTCGCGGCGGAGCCTTCGGCGGCCCTGCGCTTGGAATCGAGGTCGGCCCGCATCTTCGCGAGCGCCTCCATCTCCTGCTTCTTGAACGCGGCCTCTTCCTGGTTGTAACCGGATGATTCTGTGGGCGAACTCATGGTGGCTTCCTTGGGCTCCGAGCATAGCGGGGGAACGGAGCGCGTGTGTGCCCTTCTGGGCAGGGCGTTTGCGCCATTGTCATGGCTCGGAATGCCCGAAGACCATTTTTATGCGGGAGTGCGCGTTGGGCCCTTGCCTTCTCTGAAGTCGCGGTTAGTTTCGACTCGTCTGCGTTCAGGTTGTGTCAGTTCAGCGAGGGCCGTCGCTGTGAACCGAGAGCAACATGGAGAGCGACATCGACCGTCTGGATGGTTGTGGTGCATGCGCGCCATGGCTGTCCTTCCCGCTGTATTCGCCGGGGGTCTCTGGCCGGATCGGACGGCGCTCGCGCAGGGGATCTACGCCGACGAGGCGCTCGACCGCGGCATCGACTACTTCGTGTCGCAGGGGATGTTCTCGGGGAACGGGCAGTTCGGCTGCGGCGTGGCACTGGTCGATCTCGACGGCGACGGTGACGACGATCTCGTGTGCCTCGGTGCGATCGACGACCGTCTCGGCTTCTTCGAGAACGACGGGACCGGTCACTTCACCGATGTCACCGCCAAGACGGGTCTCGGCCTCGTGTCGCGCGCATCGGGCATCGCCGCCGGAGACTTCGATGCCGATGGCGACCTCGATCTCGCGGTGACGCGCTGGCTCAAGTCGACCGCGCTGCTTCGCAACGACGGCGGCATGCACTTCACCGATGTCTCCTCGGGCTCCGGCGTCACGGGCGCGGGAGCGGGCGGCGCCTGCGCATGGGCCGATTTCGACGGCGACGGATGGATCGACCTCGCGGTGGCGAACCGCACGGGCACGCTCTTCAACCAGTCGCGCAACCGGCTGTTCCGCAACAACCGCGACGGCACCTTCACCGATGTCGCCGCGGCGCTCGGCGTCGACAACGGCGGCTGGCCTGCGTTCACCGTCACCTGGTGCGACTTCGATCTCGACGGCGACCAGGATCTCTATGTCGGGAACGACAAGGGGACCTCGAGTCCGTTCAACAACCGCATGTACCGCAACAACGGCGACGGCACCTTCACCGAGGATCACGGATGCCGGGCCGATGTCCGCGCCGACGCGATGGGTACCGCGGTCGGCGACCTGAACCACGACGGCGTACCCGAGATCTATGTGTCGAATGTGAGCCTCGGGAACATCCTGCTCACCTCGATCACGGGCGGGAACGAGTTCATCCGCATCGAGGACGAGGCAGGCGTCACATGCAATCGCACGAGTTGGGGCGCCGCGTTCATCGACCCCGACTCCGACGGGGTGTGCGATCTCTTCGTCGGCTCGCAGACCGGCGCGAACTTCATGTTCAAGCAGGGTGCGTCGTGGCCGCTCTTCGACGCGGCGGAGCTCTGGGGGCTCGACGACGCACGCGAGACCTACTGCATCGCGGTCGGGGACATCGATCGCGATGGTGATCCCGACATCGTCGTGCAGAACCACCAGCACAGGATCTCGCTGATGGTGAACAACCTGCCGCCGCAGCCGACGCGCCGCTGGATCGAGTTCCGCGCCATGGGGCGGGGTGCGAACACGCACGGCATCGGCACGCGCATCGTGGCGACGGTGGACGGACGCCGACACTGGTGCGAGGTGGCGGCGGGGACTGGGTACAAGAGCCAGTCGACCTACAGGCAGCGGATCGGGCTCGGCGCGGTCTCCGTCGTCGACGAGGTGGAGGTCGCGTTTCCGAGGGCGGGGGAGCTGAGCGCAGCCATCCGGGTGCTGCGCTCGGTTCCCACGAATCTCGAGTGGCCGCTGTGGCCGCCCGAGGCGCTCGGCGATGCAGACGGCGACGGCGTGCGTTCCGACGCCGACCGTGCGCACCTCGCGACGCTCGTCGGTAGCCCGTGCACGCCCGCGCTCGCGAAGTTCGATGTGGACGGTGACTCGGAGCTGACGAAGGCCGATCTCGCCGAGTTCGATCGCATCCAGTGCGACCTCGACGGCGACCTGCGGGTCGGCGCGCGCGACATCGCGATCCTGCTCTACCACTGGGGCGAGCCGCAGGCCGACTTCGACGGAAGCGGAGCGACCGATCCCGCGGACCTCGCTCGGCTGCTGGCGTCGTGGACGGAGGGTTGACCCGGCGACTGGCGTGCGGCGTAGAGTGCGCCCATGCTCATCCGGTCCGCCGTGCTGCTCGCGGTGCTTCTCCTCTCCATGATCTGCCTCGCGGCATCGCGCGGTGCGCCGCCGGCGGTCGATGCGGGCGCACCCATCGACCTCCCCGGACTCCACAACATCGTGTCGTATCAGGGGACCGGGCCGGTGGTGCTCTATTCGGGCGGCGCGCCCGAGGGCGAGAGAGGATTCGAGTCGCTTCAGAGCCTCGGCGTGCGCACGATCATCTCGGTCGATGGGGCGATCCCCGAGATCGAGAAGTCGCGCTCGCGGGGCATGCGCTATGTGCACCTTCCGATCGGCTACGACGGATTCGACGAGGCGCGCAAGCTCGAGCTCGTGCGAGCCGTGCGCGATCTGCCGAAGCCGATCTACCTGCACTGCCATCATGGAAAGCACCGGAGCGCTGGTGCCGCCGCCGCCGTCGCGGTCTCCCTCGGGTGGATGACGAACGCGCAGGCGGCCGAGCGCAT
>JBEAQW010000178.1:0-5148 GCA_041163725.1 Planctomycetota bacterium | reverse complement strand
ACCGAAGCACGCAAGCGAGCGATCCTTGAAAGCCGGGTCCATGGCACGGCTGCGATGGCGAATGCGATCGCGCGCGCGGCGCGGAAGCCGCGTGCGTTCGTGTGCGCGAGCGCCATCGGCTACTACGGCGATCGCGGATCGGACTGGGTCGATGAGCGAAGCGCACTCGGCACCGGATTCCTCGCGGAAGTCGTGCATGCATGGGAGAGCGCCGCACAGCCTGCGGCGGACAGCGGTGTTCGAACCGTGCACGCGAGGATCGGGTTCGTCGTGTCGGCTGCAGGCGGGGGACTTGCGCGCATGCTGTTGCCGTTCAAGATGGGGCTCGGGGGTCCGATCGGGAACGGGCGGCAGGGGATGAGTTGGATCGCGCTCGATGATCTGATCGCCCTGCTGGCTTTCGCGGTCATGAACGACGATCTGCGCGGACCGGTCAACGCGGTTGCGCCGGGCGCGCTGCCGCAGCGTGGATTCGCTCGCGTGCTCGGTCGCGTCCTGCATCGCCCCGCGGTTGCGCCGTTGCCCGCACCGATCGTGCGTCTGATGTTCGGCGAACTCGGCCAGCGTCTGCTTCTCGAGGGAGCGTTCGTGCGACCGTCCGTGCTCGCGGGTGCAGGCTTCCGGTTCGCGTACGGAGATCTCGAGCACGCGCTTCGTCTTGAACTCGGTCGACTGCACGAAGGGGAGGTCCGGGCATGAGCGTTCGGGAGCCCGGGCGTTGCACCATCTGGTGGATTCGGCGCGATCTTCGTCTCGACGACAATGCCGCTCTTCTGCGCGCGGCGCTGAGCGACACGATGGTGCCGGTCTTCGTCGATGACGAAGGCGGTGAAGGTGCATGGGGTCTCGGAGGCGCGCAGCGGTGGTGGGTCGCTCGTTCGATCGCGTCGCTTGCGCACGACCTCGCGCAGCGCGGTTCGCGGTTGATCGTGCTGCGTGGGCGGGCCGCGGCGGAACTCGTGTCGATCGCACGCGCGTGCAACGCCTCCGAGGTCTGCTGGTCCCGACGCTTCGAGCCTGCCGCAAAGCGGCAGGAGTCCGAGGTCGAGGGTGCGCTCGATCAGGCGGGCATCGGCTGGAGTTCGTTCCTGTCCAACCACCTCTTCGATCCGGATGAGATCCAGACGCAGACGGGGAATCCGTACCAGGTCTACACGCCGTTCTCGCGCAATCTGCGGGCGCGTGGCGTTCCGGGGACGCCGCGCGAGGCGCCTGCAGTGCTGCCGCCCGTGGGGCCCGCACCCGCGGGACTTGGGGCGGACGCGATGGCCTATGAGCCCGTTCCCGATTGGGCGGGCGGCATGCGCGAGCGCTGGACGGTCGGCGAGGCCGGCGCTCGCGCGGCGCTCGAGCGGTTCATCGGCAGTGGCGCCCTCTCCGACTACCCGGATGGACGCGACATCCCGTCGGTCGACGGGACCTCGCTCCTCTCGCCGTACCTCGCGTTCGGGGAGATCGGCATCCGGCGCATCTGGCGCGAGGCATCGCAGGCTCGCGGTGCATCGGCGGCCGGAATCGACAAGTTCCATGCCGAACTCCTGTGGCGCGAGTTCGCGACGCATGTGCTGCATCACTTTCCCCGAACCGAGGACAAGCCACTTCGCGCGGAGTTCGCGGCGTTTCCCTGGGCCGACGATCGTCCGTCGCTACGGGCATGGCAGCGCGGGCGGACGGGATACCCCCTCGTGGATGCGGGCATGAGGCAACTCTGGGCCACGGGCTGGATGCACAACCGCGTCCGTATGGTCGTCGCGAGCTTCCTGGTGAAGCATCTGCTGCTTCCGTGGCAGGACGGTGCGCGATGGTTCTGGGATACGCTCGTCGACGCGGATCTGGCGAACAATTCGCTCGGATGGCAGTGGGCGGCGGGGTGCGGTGCGGACGCCGCGCCGTACTTCCGCATCTTCAACCCGACCTCCCAGGCGGAGAAGTTCGATGCGGGCGGGGCCTACATCCGCAGGTGGGTTCCCGAACTCGCTCGCGTTCCCGACAAGTTCATCTTCGCGCCATGGGAAGCGCCGGCAACGGTGCTCGCTGCGGCAGGGGTCCGGCTCGGACGCGAGTATCCTGAACCGATCGTCGAGCACGGGTTCGCGAGGAAGCGGGCGCTCGACGCGCTTGCGAAGGTCTCGCGCGGTTCGTGAGCCGCGTGGGGAGCCTGCGTTTCACCCGTCGAGCGGATCGGAGCAAGGCATGTTGCGATTCGGATTGTTCGTCGCCTCCATCCTCTTCGTTTCTCCGCTCGCTTCTCCGACGCAGGCGGAGCCACCTGGGCGGAACGACCTTGCGCGCGCCTACCTGCGGTTCGACCGGCTGGCGGCGGAGTCGGAAGCAACGACCGCCGTACGCCGGCGGCTCAACGCGCGATTCGACGCCCTGACTGCCGACTTCTTCGCCGGACGGTCCGGACGCGTGATCGTGGCGCTTGCGCGTGCCGAGGCGGAGCAGCGCGGACTTGGTGCGCGCGAGACCGACGAGCTCCTGTTCGCGCTGACGCGGAGACTCGATCTCGACGCGGAGTGTTTCGCCCCGTCATCGACGAAGGCGCTGCGCATCGGCGCTCAGGTCCAGACCTTCGACGAGGCTCCCGCCGGGGTCGAACCCAGTGCGATCTATGCGAAGTCGGGTCAACTCCGGATCGAGGTGCCGTACGCAGCCCGCGTCACCCTCGAGTGGGCGGGCGATACTGTGGATCGCGTGATCGAAGTCGGATTTCGATTCGAACGGCTTGGGGATGTGGAACTCGCCAGGCTGCCTGCGCTCGAGACAAGTCCGGATCTTCTGAAGCAGTCATTCATGCAACGCATCGAGGCCGCGGCAGCAGTCGGCGATGTCGGGCCATCGGTCCTGTCCTCGCTTCGGGCCCGTTGTGCGCTGCTCGGCGCACGCGCTGGCGATGGAAACGCCTATGCGCTGTTCGTGGATCGGGCCGAACTTGCACAGGAACTCGAGCGCGACTTGACCGCGCTGGAGGCGGGACAGGATCCGTTCAGGAGCACGAAGGATGTCTGGCGGACCTTCAAGGCGCTTGGCGTCGAGCTTCCCACGCGCGTGTTCGTACCCGAAGGCGAGGGGCCGTTTCCACTGCTCGTCGCGTTCCACGGCGCGGGTGGCGACGAGCACATGTTCTTCGAGGCGTACGGTGCCGGTGCGCTGCGTCGGCTCGCCGAACGCTTCGGGATCGCCCTCGTTGCGCCGCCGACGGTGCCGTTCGGACTGAGTCCTGCGCTCTTCGATCGCTTCGTCGACGAGGTGGCGCAGGACCCTCGGATCGATGGCGCACGGATCATGCTGCTCGGCCATTCGCTCGGCGCCGTCACATGCTCGCGGCTTGCCGCACTCCGGCCCGATCGGGTCGCGGCCGCCGCCGCGATCGCGGGGTTCGCGGATGCCGGCCGAGGCGCGGCTGCGCCCAGGCTCGTGTGCATCGCCGAGCTCGATCCGATCTTCCGAGCGGATGGGCTTGATGCCGCTGTGGACGCCGCGCGCGCGCGCGGTTGCGAGATCGAGGTCGTGCGGTTTCCCGACGAGGGGCACACCCTCGTGGTCGGTGCGGCGCTTCCTCAGGCCGTGGATTGGCTGCTTGCGCGTCGGGCGCGCAGCACGGACGCTGCGAATCCCGCCGCCAGTACGCCGAGCACCAGGCCGATGAAGACGGGAGTGCCCGCGTCGAGCGAGAACGCGGCCAGTCCGAGTGCGGGGCCCACGAAGTAGCCCGCGCCCACGAGCGCTTCGTGTATCCCGCCGGCCTCGACCTTCGCGCCTCCGACCGCGAGTCCGTAGTAGATCGCCGTGTAGTAGATCGTGCCTTGTCCAAGACCGACCGCGGTGAGTCCGGCGATCAGCAGCTTCTCGCTGGGCGCGGCGATCGTCAGCGTGAAGCCGAGCGAGAGGAGTAGTCCCGCGACGACGAGCGTTCCAGCACGACCATGCCAGAATGCAGTGCGCCAGAGCACGAGTACGGCGACGAATCGCGCCAGGTGCCAGGTCGCGCCGATCGGGGCCTGCACCGATTCGGGTGTGTGCAGGTTCGCGAAGAGGTAGGGGAGCACGGGCGCAAGCGCGCCGATGACGAGATAGCCGAGCGGATGCAGGATGCGTGCAGCACCAAGGAGCGCGGTGTAGCTCGAAGGCACATGCCTCGCCCGCTCGAGATCGTGATGCTCGGGTGGATGTGCCGGAAACGCGAAGAGGCAGCACATCGCGAGCAGGTTGATGGGAAGGAGCGCCGGGACCGCCCAACGCGCGAGCGACATGCTTTCCAGCGGCCCCATCGATGCGAGGCTCAGCGCGGTGGCGGCCATCCACGATGCGTTCCACCAGCCGATCGCGTTTCGCATCTCGCGTCCATGTCGCCCCGACGCCAGGTAGTGCTGCACGACCGGCCACTGCAGGGCGCCGAACGCCGTCATCACGACCGCGGCGAACCAGAGCGCGCTGCGGTGCGGCACCAGCACCAGCGGGGCGAGGATTCCCTGCCCGAGCAGGAGCATGCCGAGGGTGGTCCGCGGCGTCGCGACGCGCTCCAGCGCGCGCACGATGCGCCCTGCGTTCAGCGCGGCAAGCGTGTAGAGGATCCCGTTCGCGAACGCGAGGAGGAGATTCTCCTTCTCGCTGAACCGGTACTCCGACTTCGCGATGAAGTAGATCGCGTTCCATAGCACGCCCGTACCGAGCGACAGCAGGAAGGTCAGGGCGCCGATGGGCAGCGCGCCCGCGGGGCGGGGATCCAAGGGGGGGGATGCCGCAGCGGCGGTCATTCGCGCGGGAAGTGTACGGTCGGGCTTCGTGGTACACTTCGCCCGTTGTCCATGTAGCTCAATCGGATAGAGCGTCGCCCTCCGAAGGCGAAGGTTGCAGGTTCGAGTCCCGCCATGGACGCTTTCGAAGGGCCCCCCGGGGCCCTTTTCGTTTGTGCGACCCCCAGCCATCGACCGGAGCGCCCCATGAAGATCGAGGAGTTCCAGCAGCTCATCCGTGACCGGTACTACGCGACCGACAGTGCCCGGGGTGCACCCTCGACCTATCTGTGGTTCGTCGAGGAAGTGGGCGAGCTCGCGCACGCGATCGCGAACCGCGAGCGGGGGAAGCTCGACCAGGCAAACCTCGAGGAGGAGTTCGCCGATGTCATCGCGTGGCTCGCGACGC
>JBEAQW010000177.1:0-4838 GCA_041163725.1 Planctomycetota bacterium | reverse complement strand
CGTCTCCCGCGGCGAGGCGGGCCTCGTGGCGCTGACGCGCGAGGTGACCGTGACGCGAACGAGCCGATTCATCGAGGTGCCCCGCGAGGAGCCTTCGGCGAAGGCGCAGTCGTTCCTCTCGAGGCTCCTCGCATGGCCGCTCCGCGCGGCCGCGCCGCCCGAGGGCGACGCATCCCGACCGTCCCAAGACGCCCGATCCTCCGCGGAACGATCCGCGGGCGATGCGGGCGACGAATCGAACACGAAACGCCATCGACCGGAAGTCCACGCATGAAGCGCACCATCGTCGTCATCGGAGGAGGCCTCGCGGGCCTCGCGGCCGCAACCGAACTCACCACGCAGATGCGGGGCGAGGCCGAGGTCGTCATCGTCGAGAAGAACCTCCATCTCGGCGGCAAGATGAATGTGCTGAGCGAGAAGGGCTACCACTTCGACATGGGCCCGACCATCATCACGATGCCAGAGGTCGTGCGCGGCATCATCCGCCGCAGCGGCCGCAGGGTCGAGGACTACCTCGAGCTCGTGCGGCTCGATCCGCAGTGGCGCTGCTTCTACGAGGACGGGACCGTCCTCGATCTGCGGGACGATCCGGAGGCGTTCGCGCGCGACCTCGACCGGCAGTTCCCGGCGGAGAAGCCCGGGCGCGGCTATCTCCAGTTCCTCGCCTACGCGCGGCGGATGTACCGCCTGAGCGAGCGGGTCTTCTTCTACAAGGATCTCGGCGGGATCGGCGACATGATCCGCAAGCCGCCGACCGATGGCGCGATCCTCGGCGATGTGCTGCGGATGCGCATGCACTCGACCGTGGCGCGGACGGCGCACCGCTCGATCTCGGAGCCGCATCTCGCGCAGCTCACCGAGCACTTCATGCAGTACATCGGGTCGAGCCCGTTCCTCGCGCCGGCGATCCTCTCGCTGATCGCCAGCGCGCAGGGCGACTACGGATGCTGGTATGCGATGGGCGGCACGCGCATGGTCGCGCGCGCGCTCGAGCGCGTGTTCACCGAGCAGGGCGGGCGTGCGGAACTCGGTGTCGGCGCGAGGCGGATCCTCACCGAGGGCGGACGCGTGCGAGGCGTCGAGCTCGAGGATGGACGCACGATCGCCTGCGACACCGTGGTGTCGAACTGCGATGTGCAGCGGACCTACACCGAGTTGCTCGGCACGCCCGAGGCGCATGCGGAGCAGCGCGCGATCGCCGCGAAGTACGGGCCCGCGTGCTCGGGCGTCGTGCTGTACCTCGGCCTCGACCGCCGCTACGAGCACCTGCGTCACAACTGCTTCATCTTCTCGGGGAACTCGCAGCAGGAGTTCGACGACATCTACCGGCGCGGCGAGCCCGCGCGGGATCCGACGCTCTACCTCTGCGTGCCGAGTGCGAGCGATCCGTCGCAGGCGCCCGAGGGCGGCGAGTCGCTCTACATCCTCGTGCACACCGCGTACAGGCGCGACCACCACGACTGGGATGCGCCAGGCGGCATGTTCGACTCCTACCGCCGCGTGATCCTCGACAAGCTCAAGCGCTTCGGCATGGAGGACATCGAGGACCACATCGTCGTCGAGCGGCGCCTGACGCCGGCGGGCATCGACCGCATGTACAACGCGACGGGCGGCGCGATCTACGGGCTCGCCTCGCATGGCCGCCTGCAGGGTGGCTTCAAGCCCCGCAATACGAGTCCGGTCGCGAAGGGTCTGTTCCTCGCGGGCGGCAGCGTCAATCCGGGCCCGGGTACGCCGATGGTCATGATGTCGGGCGTGACCGCCGCGTGGAGCGCGTGCGAGAGTCTCGGCGTCGAGCCCGATCGCGGCGCGACCGATGTGGGGCTCGGGTCGACCGTCGGCGGACCGGTGTTCGAATCGCTCCTTCAGGGCGAACTCGGGGGGAACGCCGCGTGCCGGCAGCCAGCGATGTCAACCTGATTCCCGCGGCGCCCTCGGCGCGCGTGCGCGCGGTGTTCGTGTCGATGATCGCCTCGATGGTGCGGCGGCGCTTTCACGCCGTGCGGCTTGCGCGCGGTTCGCGCGAGGCGCTGCGCGCCGTCGACGGCGGTGCGCGTCCGGCCCTCGTGGTGATGAACCACTGCGCGTGGTGGGATCCGCTCGTGGCGCTTCTCGCGTGGCGCGAGTGCTTCCCCTCGCGCGAGCCCTTCGGCCCGATCGACCGCGACGAACTCCGTCGCTTCGCGATCTTCCGGAAGGTCGGGCTGTTCGGCGTCGATCCGGATGACCCGGCGACGCTCGACGCGATGCGCGGATACCTCGCGGCACTCGCGCGGGTGGATCCGCGGATCGTGTTCGTGGTCACGCCGCAGGGACGATTCGCGGATGTGCGCGACGAGGTCGTGCCGCGTCCCGGTGCGGCGGCCGTCGCGGCGTCGCTCGCTCCCGATCGCGCGGTCGCGCTCGCGGTCGAGTACGGGTTCTGGGTCGACCAGAAGCCCGAGATCTTCCTGCGGGCGGAGTCCGTTCCCTGCGACGAGGGTGGAACGCTCGCGTGGCAGCGGCGGCTGCGGGATGCGATGCAGCGGAACCAGGAGGCGCTCGCATCGCTCGTCCGCGCGCGCGATGCCGCGGCGTTCGAGCCGCTTGCACCTGCGTTCGCGCCGAAGGTGTCCGGTACCAACCCCGTCTACGACCTCTGGCTCCGCATCACCGGGCGCGGTCGCGCGGAACTCGGTGACGCGCGCGCGCGCCGCGGGGAGGAGCGATGACGGCTGCCGAACTCGCGGTCATGCTCCAGAATCCGTGGCTCTGCGGGGCTGCGCTCGCGTCGGCGGTGCAACCGCTGGCGCTCGGACTCGTGAACATGCGCCGCTATGCCGAGGCGCCGGCGCTTGCGGAGGCGGCGCCGGTCACGCGCGGGCGTCGCGTCGCGGTCTGCGTGCCCGCGCGCAACGAGGCGGGGAACATCGAGGAGTGCGTGCGGTCGATCCTCGCGTCGGGCGAGGTCGATGTCCGCGCCTATGTGTACGACGACGAGTCGACCGATGGCACCGGGGAGATCGTCGCGGCGCTTGCCGCGGAGGACGCGCGGGTCGTCGTCGTTCCGCGGCGGCCGCTTCCCGAAGGCTGGAACGGCAAGCAGCATGCCTGCCACCGGATGGCCGAGCATGCGCTCGCGCATGATCCGCGCGTCGACTGGTTCCTGTTCACCGATGCGGATGTCCGGTTCGAGCCCGACGCGGTCGCGCGTTCGCTCGGATTCGCGCTGCGTTCGTCGAGCGCGCTCGTCTCCACGGTGCCGCGCGAGATCACGGGAAGCGTGGGCGAGATGCTGCTCGTTCCCCTCATCCACTTCGTGCTGATGTCGTACCTGCCCTTCGGGCGCATGCGTGCGACGCTCGATCCCGCGGCGAGTGCGGCGTGCGGACAGTTCATCCTCGTCGAGCGCGGCGCGTATCGGGCGAGCGGCGGACACGAGGGCTTCAAGGCGTCGATGCACGATGGCGTCAAGTTCCCGCGCGCCGTGCGCCGCGTGGGGCTGCGGACCGATCTCTTCGATGGAACCGGAAGCGTGTCATGCCGCATGTACCGCGGATTCGGACAGACTTGGCGCGGGTTCGCGAAGAACGCCTACGAGGGACTCGGCGGGATGGGACTGCTCGTGTTCATCACCGTGTACCACGCGCTCGGGCAGCTGCTGCCGTGGGTCGTGGTCGCGCTCGCGCTCGCGACGGGGGCGTGGGGCGCCGGCGCATCGCTCGCCAGCGTGGCGATCGTGTGCTCGCTCGTGCTCCGGTTCGCACTCGCGCGGCGGTTCCGGCAGTCGCTTGGAAATGTCGTGCTTCATCCGCTTTCGATCGTGACGCTCGCCCTGGTGCAGTGGTGGAGCCTCTGGCTGCACCAGACCGGACGGCGTGGCTGGAAGGGCAGGGTGGCGGGGCGACCGGCTTCGTGAGATTCGCGCGGGCGAAGGCTTGCGTTCCGCGCACGGCGTGGAATGGTGCCGCGCATGGGACGGGATCGGCGTCAATCCGGGCCGTGGCTTGGACGGAGGACACTGCGTGCGCTCGCGGATCGGCTTGCGATGCGACTCGCGATGATCGCCGTGCCGTTGGTGCCGGCGGCATGCGGCACGATGAAGTCTCCCGGCGAATGGACGCTCGGCACGGCGACCGAGGAGCCGCTCGATCTCGAGGCGTTGCGCGCAGGCGGGACGGCATGTCCTTCCGGTCGTGCGGGAGGTTGCGGCACGCATGCTCGCGAGACTGCCTTCGAGGGTGGAGTCCCGCGTCGTTCCCTCGCTACCATCCGCGCCGTGAGCAATCGACTTCCACCGCTTGAACTGATCTTCCCGGAGTCCCGCGAGCAGCTCTGCGCCCGGATCGAGCCGGGCGAGAGGTTCGTGATCGGCAGGGGTTCGGAGAGCAACATCTGCCTCACGCACGAATCGGTGTCGCGCGATCACGCCGTCGTCGTCTACGGTCCGGCCGGATTGACCATCGAGGACCTGTCGAGCAGGCATGGCACGGTCGTCAACGGCAGGCAGCTGGTCGCGCGGCGACCGGTGCCGCTGAGAGCGGGCGACATCGTGCTGCTCGGGCCGGTTCCGATGCGGGTCGATCGAGTGTACGAACTCCTGCGCACCTCGCAGGCGGACACCGGATCCGAGCAGCTGCGCACGGTGATGATCGAGGAGCGTCGCAGCGGGCCGGATCACCTCCGCACGCTGCGCGAGCTCATGCTCACCGAGCCGGGCGATGGCGCGGGCGTCGACGGATCGCTCGAGGAGCGCGCGGTGGTCGCGGAGAAGCTGCTGCGTCGCGTGCTGCAGGACACGGGACTCGAGCGTGGTCTGCTTCTCCAGGACGAAGCGGGCCTCGGCGGGGCCGGCGAGC
>JBEAQW010000176.1:0-20353 GCA_041163725.1 Planctomycetota bacterium | reverse complement strand
GCCGCACGAGGAGCGGCGCGACCGCGGGTCCGTGCGAGCCAAGGGCTCGCACGGACTGGTCCCTCAAACGAAAGCGCCCGCAGCGAATGCTGCGGGCGCTTTCGTTTGAGTGACCCCAAGGGGATTCGAACCCCTGTTCTATCCGTGAGAGGGATATGTCCTGAACCAGGCTAGACGATGGGGCCAAGCCAGCTTGATGTCCGACGGCTCTCACACCGGCGCGGACGCTGAGGGGCAAAGTATAGCAATCGCTCGCCGCATGTCCATGCGCGGCGGCTCGCGCGTTATCGACGCCACGCCAACCGCGCCGGAGGGATTCGAAATCCGAAGCAGCAGCCCGCCCCGGGCTGCTGCGCAGGATCCGACAGACCTCTGTCCGCGCGAGCGCCCGACGAGGGCGGCGTGCTCGGCGCGGTGCGCAGCACCGCAACGACCACGACGCACGAGGAGCGGCGCGACCGCGGGTCCGTGCGGGCCGAAGGCACGCACGGACTGGTCGCTCAAAGCAAGCGCCCGCGGCGAAAGCCGCGGGCGCTTGCTTTGAGTGACCCCAGAGGGATTCGAACCCTCGTTACCTCCGTGAAAGGGAGGTGTCCTGGACCAGGCTAGACGATGGGGCCAGTTCGGGAAGAATCTGGTTCCGGTCCAGAGGAAGGCGGAGATGATAGCGCCTCCCCCGCCGCTGTCGAGTTGCGCTTTCGCTACCCTCGCATGCATGGTCGACGCGCATCCCGCGCCAGACGAAGTCCTCCGGCATGCCGAGCCGCCACTCGTGCTCTGTCCGCTGGGATTCGAGCGTCGGGCGTTCAGGAGGTTCGGAAAGCTGCCCTGCGTGACGACGGGCCCTGGCGCCGACGCCATCCGTCGTGCATTCGCAGCGCGCGACCGCTGGCCGGTGGCGCAACCGTCGATGGTGATCCTGCTCGGGGTCGCCGGCGGACTCGATCCAGCGCTTCCCTCGGGCGCGGCCGTATTGATCGGACGCGCGCTCGCGGACGATGGCGCCCCACCCATCGACTCGGGCCTGCCCTTTCTCCCGGCCTCGGCGGTCGCGACCACCTGCATCGTCCGAACGCCCGAGGCGAAGGCCGCCCTACGCGCCGCGACGGGCGCGTCGGTCGTCGATCTCGAGTCGTACGCGTTCGCGTCGTGCGCGCACTCCGCCGGCCTTCCCAGGGCCATCGTGCGCGGTGTCAGCGACGGCGCGCGCGACACGCTGCCGGAGGGTCTCGATGGCCTCATCGACGCGCGCGGTGAAACCCGCCTCTCGCGCGTGATCGCAAGCATCCTCCGCCGCCCCACGCTCCTGTCCGAACTCGTGCGCCTCGCGCCCGTCGCGCGCGCGGCCATGCGTGACGCCGCCTTCGCAGCCGATGCACTCGCGCTGCACGATGCCGTGGCCCGCTGTTCGCGTGAGCGGCCCCTGCTTCTCTTCGGCGGCTCCTTCGATCCACCGCACGCACGGCACGCCACGGTGCTCGGCGAGGCGATGCTCGCGCTGCGTTCCCCCTGCGGCCTCGTCATGCCGGCCGCCATCAACCCGCTGAAGAGCGCCACGCCACCCGCCGATCCGACGGCCCGCCTCGCGATGTGCCGCGCGACCTTCGCGGCGATTCCCGCCGGCCTCGGGGAAGTGCGCCTGTCGCGGCGCGAACTCGATCGCGCGGGACCGAGCTACACGATCGACACCATCGAGGCACTCTGCGCGGCGCGCCCCGCACTGCGCGGAGCGATCCGCATGCTCGTCGGCAGCGATGCGATCCGCTCGATCGAGCGCTGGCACCGGTGGCGCGAGCTGCTCGCCCTCGCCACCCCGGCGGTGGTGGTCCGGCCACCGGACACACGCGCGGAGACCGAGGCGTTCCTCGAGGATCTCGGGGCCCGCGCGGGTATCCCCGATGCGGCGCGATGGCTCCTCGAAGTGCCCGCGGTCGATCTCTCCTCGACGGGAATCCGCGACGCGATCGCGCGAGGACAGCGGCCGGAGGGGCTCGACGACGGCGCGTGGGCCGAAATCGAGCGCCGCGGCCTCTACCGCTTCGGCGAGGCCCGCTGACCCTTCTACACTGCCCTCCCCATGTCGGCCCCCACTTCGCCCTCCCCGAAGCAGTCCGGAACGACGAGCCGCGTCCAGCGCGTGAGCTTCGTCAGCCTCGGCTGCCCCAAGAACCTCGTCGACAGCGAGAAGATGCTCGGCGTGCTGAAGCAGTCCGGCTTCGAACTCGTGAACGAGGACCAGGCGCCCGACGCGATCGTCGTCAACACCTGCGGCTTCCTCGAGGCGTCGAAGGACGAGTCGCTCGAGGTGATCCACGATGCGATCCGCCGCAAGGAGAAGGGCGAGATCCGTCGCGTCGTCGTCGCGGGCTGCCTCGTGCAGCGTCACCGCGCGAAGCTCCTCGAGTGGGCGCCGGGCATCGACGCGATGGTCGGCGTGTTCGACCGCGACCACATCGTCGACGCGGTCGGTGGCGAGCAGGCGGCGGAACTCGCCGAGAAGGCGCCCAGGTACTGGATCGCCGGCAACGCGCTGCAGGCCGCGGCCGAGCGCGGCATGCAGACCGTCGGGCTCACCGTCAACGGCAAGGACGGCAAGGGCATCGGCTACTTCGAGGGCGACGACGACCGCGTGCGGCTCACGCCGCGCCACTGGGCGTACCTGCGCATCAGCGAGGGCTGCAACCAGCGCTGCGCGTTCTGCACGATTCCGTCGATCCGCGGAAAGATGCGGTCGAAGCCGCTCGATGCGATCCTCTCCGAGGCGCGCGGACTGATGTCCTCGGGCGCGTTCGAACTCAACCTGATCGGACAGGACACCACGAGCTACGGAATGGATGTCGGCTACGACGGCGGCCTGCCCGGCCTGCTCGCCGGCATCGACGGCGTCGCGCGCGAGTTCGGTGGCGGCTGGATGCGCCTCATGTACGCGTATCCCTCGAAGTTCGACGACGCGTCCATCGACGCGATCGCGCGGCTCGACAACATCGTCAAGTACATCGACATGCCGCTGCAGCATGCGAGCGACGGGATGCTGCAGGCGATGCGGCGCCACACGACGCGCGCGCACACCGAGGAACTCCTCGAGAAGCTGCGCGAGCGCGTGCCCGGCATCGCGATCCGCACGACCTTCATCGTGGGCTTCCCGGGCGAGACCGAGGACGACTTCGACCAGCTCCTCGACTTCGTCGGCGAGCAGCAGTTCGACATGATGGGCGTGTTCCGCTACTCCGCGGAGGCCGGCACCCCAGCCGGCACGATGGAGCAGGACCCGGCGCTCGCGGTTCCCGACGAGGTGAAGCGCGAGCGCGAGGAACGGCTCATGCTGCTGCAGCAGGAGATCGCATTCGGCAACGCGACGCTCCAGGCCGAGGCGAAGGCGCAGTTCGATGTGCTCATCGAGGGCCCTGCCGCCGGACGCTCGAAGGCGCGCGCGACGACCGGCGTGACGAAGGGCGGCACGCTCTACACGGGCCGCGCGTACTTCCAGGCGCCGTCGATCGATTCCCTGACCTATGTCCAGTCGACCGAGCGCCGCTCGCCCGGTGAACTCGTGCGCTGCACCGTCGTCGACGCGAACGGCTACGACCTCGTCGCGGTGCCGACGGACGAACTCGAGAAGAAGATCTCGCTTCCCGTGATGCGTGGCCGCAACGGCTGAGGAGCGGAGAACCCATGGACGCACGCGACGCAGAGGCACTCGTCCGACCGCTGCTCTGGATCGGTTTCGACGGGAAGGTTCCGACGCCCGAAGCCGTGCGGCTCGTGCACCAGGGCGTCTCGGGCGTCATCCTCTTCGCGCGCAATGTCGGAACGGCCGCGGAGACCCGCGCGTTGATCCGCGAGCTGAAGGCGATCGCACCGGGCCCGCTGCTGCTGTCGGTCGATCAGGAGGGCGGGCGCGTCGCCCGGCTCACGGACGGATTCACGGCGTTTCCGCCGATGCGCGAGCTCTCGGATCGCTCGACCGACGAGATCCGTGCGATCGGCGAGGCCCTCGGCGCCGAAGTGCGCGGCGCCGGGTTCGACGTCGATCTCGCGCCGGTGGTGGATGTCGACTCGAATCCCGCGAATCCGGTGATCGGCGACCGCTCGTTCTCGCGCGATCCCGAGGTGGTCGCGCGGCTCGGTGCCGCGATGATCGAGGGACTCCAGACGCAGGTCGCCGCTTGCGCGAAGCACTTCCCCGGGCACGGCGACACCGACAAGGACTCGCACCACGACCTTCCGAGACTTCCGCACCCGCTCGAGCGCCTGAGGGCGTGCGAACTCGTCCCGTTCCGCGCCGCGGTCGAGGCAGGCGTCGCATGCGTGATGACGACGCATGTGGTGTTCGATGCCCTCGATCCGGGAGTGGCCGCCACGATGAGCGCGCCCGCGATCTCACTGCTGCGCGACGAGATCGGGTTCGGAGGCGTGTGCGTCAGCGACTGCCTCGAGATGAAGGCCATCTCGGAGCACTTCGGCTGCGGCAAGGCGGCCGTCCGCGCCGTCGCGGCCGGGGTCGACGCCCTGCTCGTCTCGCACACGCCCGATGCCCAGAACGAGGTGATCGAGTCGCTCGCCCGGGCGGTCATCGATGGCACCATCCGCGAAGGACGGGTCCGCGAAGCGCAGGTCCGGCTCCAGCGGCTTGCGCGGATGCACTGCCGTCCCGCGTGAGTCTCCCGCGCCCCGCCGGCACCCCGCCTCGGGAGGTGCGACGGACGGACCGGGCGTCCCCATCGATCTCCCCGCGCCCGCGGACGCGGGCGTGAAACGGAATCCCCTGCTCCGCTACACTGACCGATTCCCGTGAAGATCCGTAACTTCTGCATCATCGCCCACATCGACCACGGCAAGAGCACGCTGGCGGACCGCCTCCTCCAGGCGACGAAGGCCGTCTCGCACCGCGAGGCCCGCGCCCAGTTCCTCGATTCGATGGACCTCGAGCGCGAGCGTGGCATCACCATCAAGGCCTCGGCCGTGACGGTGACGCATGTCTACAAGGGCGAGGAGTACGAGCTCAACTTCATCGACACGCCCGGGCATGTCGACTTCACCTACGAGGTGTCGCGCGCACTGAAGGCATGCGAAGGCGCGGTGCTCGTCGTCGACTCCACGCAGGGTGTCCAGGCGCAGACCGTCGCGAACGCGTACCTCGCGGTCGCCGGCGACCTCACGATCATCCCCGTGGTGAACAAGATCGACCTCCCCGCCGCGAACCCCGACGGCGTGGCGATGGAGATCGAGCAGGTGTTCGGCTTCGCGGCCGAGGACTGCATCCTCGTGAGCGCGAAGAGCGGCCAGGGCATCGATGAACTCCTCGACGCGATCTGCGAGAAGCTCCCCGGGCCGAAGCCCGCGACCACGAAGAAGCTGCGAGGCCTCGTGTTCGACGCGAAGTACGACGAGTACCGCGGCGTCGTGATGTATGTGCGCATCTTCGACGGCCAGCTCCGCCAGGGCGACAAGATCCGCATGATGGGCACGCGACGCACCTTCAGCGTCACGGAACTCCTGCGCTACCGCCCGATGCCGCAGAAGGTGAAGGAACTCACCTTCGCGCAGGTGGGTTCCGTGTGCGCGGGCATGAAGACGCTCGGCGATGTGCGCGTCGGCGACACCATCACGCTCGACCTCGATCCCGCGGAGATCGCGCTCGAGGGCTACGAGGAGCCGAAGCAGATGGTGCACTGCGACTTCTACCCGTCGAGTGCCGACGAGGACGGGAAGAAGTCCGACTTCGAGCAGCTGCGCGAGGCGATCGAGAAGCTGCACCTGAACGACGCGAGCTTCACCTTCGAGCCGCAGCACAGCGAGGCGCTCGGCTTCGGCTTCCGCTGCGGATTCCTCGGCCTGCTCCACATGGACATCGTGCAGGAGCGTCTCGAGCGCGAGGGCGGCGTGTCGATCGTCCAGACCGCGCCGACCGTGTCGTACCGGATCGACCTGAACGACGGAACCGAGGTCGAGATCCACAACCCCGCCGACCTGCCCGATCCATCGAGGATCCGTGCGATCCGCGAGCCGATCGTGAAGATCGAGATCATCTGCCCGAACGAGAACATCGGCGACCTGATGAAGCTCTGCGAGACGCGCCGCGGCATCTTCCAGACGCAGGAGATGATCAGCGAGACGCGTCAGATCCTGAAGTACGAGATCCCGCTCGCGGAGATCATCTACGACTTCTACGACAAGCTGAAGTCCGTGACGCGCGGCTACGGCACGATGGACTACCAGATCACGCAGTACCGCGAGGACCGGCTGGTCAAGGTGCAGATCCTCGTGAACGGCGAGGCCGTCGAGGCGCTGTCGCTCATCTGCCATCGCGACAACGCCGAGCAGCGCTCGCGCGTGATCCTGCAGAAGCTCAAGGAGCAGATCGACCGCCACCAGTTCGAGATCCCGCTGCAGGCGGCGATCGGCGGAAAGATCATCGCGCGCGAGTCGATCAAGGCCATGCGCAAGAACGTGCTCGCGAAGTGCTACGGCGGCGATGTCTCGCGCAAGCGCAAGCTGCTCGAGAAGCAGAAGGAAGGCAAGAAGCGCATGAAGCAGATCGGCAATGTGACGATCCCGCAGCAGGCGTTCATGGCCATTCTCGATCAGGGCGACTGAATCGGGCGGTCGCCGCTGCGGCGGCTCCCTCTGGCGCAGAGGATGTACTGGGAGACATGGGGGGCGGAAATGGGCGCGGCGGCGCCCTGCGGTTCCGACGCGCCTCGTCAACGGATGGCCCGGGTGCCCGAGGGGCCCGGATGCCCGAGATGGCCCGGGTGCCCGACCTCGAGGCGAAGCCGAGCGGTCGGAACGCTGGGCGTACGGACGGCCGCCGTGCAACCACGCCCGACTCCACGAAGTCAACGCCCGCCCGTCCCGACGATCAGCCGCCGACCGTTGCCGTCAGGACAGGTTCAGCGCCTTCATCACCTCTTCGGTGATGTCGAACGCCTCGGGGTACTTGAGGAAGGTCCGCGCGCGGATCCGGTCGACCGACTCCGCGGGCGCCTTCGCCTCGAACGGATCGGAGGTCGGCTGGAAGCGGTACACGAGGTCGATCGACTCCTTCTCGGAGACCGCCTCGACCGCCGCGACGAGCTCGCGATAGGCCGACTCGAACTGATCCGCCGTGAGCTTGTCGCTCTCGGCGATCGCACCCTGCCGGAACGCGCGGTACTCCTGCTCGAGCACCTCGAACGCCTGGCGCCCCTCCTCGGGCGGCACGCCGTCGGCGCCGATCGGGAAGCGCTTCTGGATGTCCTCGGCACGCGACTGGAAGTCCTCCTCGGTCTTCTCGATCCGCTCGCGCAGTTCGTCGCGCTTCTCGGTGTAGCTCGTGCCGTCGAGCAGCTTCTTCATGATGCGGTCGATGTCGACCGCGGCCATGCTCCACGCGCGGTCGGTCGCGTGCTCGCCCCACGCGAGCCGCCCGTCCTTCGCAGCGACGCGCATGTCTTCCTTGCCTTCACCCGTGGTCAGCAGCAGCGCATCGGCGGGACCGAGGTCGCCGAGGCGGAACGCCGTCGCGGCGTAGGCCGGGTTCCCTGCTGCGCCACGGAGCGCGAGAACGACCGCGAGCGAGGAAAGTGCGAGGGAGCCCAGGACGAGGAATCGTTCGGCGCGAAGCATCGGACGAGTGTACTCAGCCGCCCAGCAGGCGTGTGGTTTCCCGCAGGAACCACCCCGAAACGGCGTGCTTCACCGCGTCCATGGCGGGTGCTTCCCCGAGTTCGACCGCCATGCTCGTGACCGGCCGGTGCAGTCCGCACGGCACGATCAGGCCGAAGTGCGAGAGGTCCGGATCGACATTCAGCGCGAATCCATGCAGGCTGGCGAACCTCGACAGCCGTACCCCGATCGCGGCGATCTTTCGCTCCGGACGCCCGTCCTCCCCCACCCAGACGCCCGTCGCGGACGCATCGCGCAGACCCTCGATCCCCGATGCGGCGAGCGTGTCGATGATGCACTGCTCGAGCCAGCGCACGAACGGATGCACCTTGAGCCCCAACCGCTGCAGGTCCATGATCGGGTACGCGACCAGCTGCCCCGGTCCGTGGTAGGTCACATCGCCTCCGCGGTCGGTCTCGACGCGCTCGATCCCGTGACGCGCCAGCAGCTCGTCGCTCGCAAGGACATGCCCCGCGGCGCCCACGCGTTTCGTCACGGTCACCACCGGCGGCGCATGCTCGAGCAGGAAGAGCGTCATCGGCGCGCCGCCATCCCGCCCGGCGACGAGGCGTTCGTGCGTCTCGCGCTGCATCGCGAGCGCGTCGGCGTAGCCGATCCGCCCGAGATCGATCACCCGAAGTTGCGATGCCTCCGCGATCACGCGCATGGTTGCGGAGGGTACGCCCCGCACGCGAGTCCGTACAATCGGATCGTGCCCAGTATCCACCCCTCCGCCATCCTCGACGGCGACATCTCGCTTGCGGACGATGTCGAGGTCGGCCCCGGCTGCATCCTTCGCGGCCGCATCTCCCTCGGCGCCGGCTGCGTGCTGGTCCAGGGCGTCCACCTCCACGGACCACTCGAGATGGGAGCGGGCAACATCGTCTACCCGGGCGCGGCCATCGGCTTCGCGCCGCAGGACAAGGGATTTCACCCGTCGAAGGAGGGTGCAGGCACGGTCGTGGGCGAAGGCAATGTCTTCCGCGAGCATGTCACGATCCACCGCGCGACGCGCGACGACCGCCCCACGCGCATCGGCAGCCGCGGCTACTGGATGGCCAGTTCGCACGCCGGCCACGATGTGCAGGTGGGCGACGACTGCGTGTTCGCGAACAACACGCTGTTCGGCGGCCACGCCGAGATCGCCGACCGCGTGGTCTCGGGCGGCGGCGCCGCGGTGCATCAGTTCGCCCGTGTCGGTCGCGGTGCGATGCTCAGCGGCCTCGCGGGCGTGAGCAAGGATGTCTGCCCCTTCTTCACCGTGACGAATACGAACTACATCGGCAGCTACAACCGCATCGGCATGCGCCGCGGCGGATTCGCGCAGGCGGACATCGACACGGTGCGCGAGATCTACGGCATCCTCGTGCGCAGCCGGCGCCCCTACTCCGAGCGGCTGCGCGCGCTCGAGGCGCTCGCAGGCAGCCCGGTCGCCGACGAGTTCATCGCCTTCGTGCGCGCATCGAAGCGCGGCATCATGACCCGTCACGGCCGCGCGACGAGTTCGCGCGGCATGTCCGCGGCCGACGACGAATGAGCGCGCTCCCCGGACCGCTCTTCGCCCGATCGATGCACGCGCGCACCCCCGACGCGCAGCTCGAGCTCGTCGTGCTCGGATCCAGTTCCTCCGGAAACTGCAGCCTGCTGCGCATCGAGTCGCAGGGCTCGGTGCACCAGATCCTGATCGACGGCGGACTTTCGCCGCGGTCGGTGCGGGGCCTCACCTCCGCGCTCGGCTACGAGCACGCGCAGACGACCGACCTGCTGTTCACGCACTTCGACCACGACCACGCCAAGACCGGATGGGGCAACGCGGCGATGCGCGACGGCATCCGCCTGCGCTGCTCGCGCCGCCATGTGGCGCACGCGCGCGCGCGCGGCTACCCGGATGTCTGCATCGAGCCCTTCGACGAGCGCGGCGACGGATTCTCGATGGGACCGTTCCGCGTGATCCCGTGCGAGAACCCGCACGACGACGGCGGCACCGTCGCGTTCCGCATCGAGTCGCCCGCGGGAAGCGTCGGCTTCGCGACCGATCTCGGTCGGGCCTCGGGCGCGCTCGTCGAGTCGATGCGCGGCGTCGACATCCTCGCGATCGAGTCGAACTACGACCGTGCGATGCAGCTCGCGTCGAGCCGACCGGCCTTCCTCAAGCATCGCATCATGGGCGGCAAGGGCCACCTCTCGAACGACGAGTGCATCGAGGCCGTGCGCGCCATCGCCTGGCCGCGCGAGCCGGAGCACATCGTGCTTCTCCACCTGTCGCGCGACTGCAACTGCCCCGATCTCGTCCGCCGCGAGTGGCGCGCACACCTGCCGTCGCTCGAGCCGAAGCTCACGATCGCGCGGCCATTCGATCCGGTGGGCCCGATTCGGCTGGAGCGGCGCACATGACGCGGCTCGAGCCGATCGCCTGGATCGCGCTCGTGGCGCGCTGGGTCGAGGTCGCGCGCGCAAGCCGCGCGATTCCCACCGCGGATGCGCGTCTGCGCGCCTCGATCGCGCCGTTGATCGCGATCGAGGCGAACACCGCCGCGCTCGCCGAACTCGCCGGTGTTCCCGAGGGTGAACGCGTGCACGCGCGCGACCTCGCGGAGATCTCGATCCGCGGAGCCGCGTCCGAACTCGACCGGCTGTGGCGCGGCGAGGAATGGCCCGACGAGCTGCACCGCGCCTGCGAGGCGGCGGAACAGGCGCTCCGCCTCGCGATCTACGCCGGCCTCGAGGAGTTCATCGTCGACGGCGACGCGGCGTACGAGGTCCGCGAGTGGGACCTCGGTCTCGGCGACGCTCCCCGCGGGACGCTCGCCGCGATGGCACCCGGCACCATCGCCATGCCGGGAGAGCCGATCGCCTGGTGGTGCGGCCGCCCCGCGCCGCGGGGGAACGACGCGGCGCCGATCCTCCGACGCGCCGCCGCCGGACCAGTGCAGATCTATCGCGCGCTGGACGAGCGCGGCCGATTCACAGGCGACCGAATCACCGGGATCGAGGGCGATGTCGTCGCCGGACTTCCGCTGCTGACGCCGATCCTTCTCGACGGCAACGCCATCGGGCGCTTCCTCGAGCCGCGCGCGTCGTGGCTTGCCATGCAGCGCGCCGCCCTCGGTGATCGCACGCGCATCCCCGTCGAGCGGGACACCGCCCCATCGCCCGACGCGGCCTGAGACCGGAACTCCGCCAGGCCCCCGTCGGAACCTCCTGCTCAAATCGGCGACACGCGCCCTTCGGCCTCGGCTACCCTTGCAGCCCCGATGTCCGACGCGCTGACCCATGAGTGTGGCCTCGCCTTCGTCCGCCTGCGGAAGCCCATCGCCTGGTTCCAGAAGGAGCGCGGCGACCCGGTGTGGGGCCTGCGCCGCCTCTATCTCCTCATGGAGAAGCAGCACAACCGCGGCCAGGACGGCGCGGGCATCGCCTGCGTGAAGTTCGACATGCCGCCGGGCGACGCGTTCCTCGAGCGAAACCGCACCGCCAAGCGCAATCCGATCGAGCGGCTCTTCGACGACGCCCTCTCACCCCTCGGCCGGCTCAGCGAGAAGCAGCTCCTCGAACTCGACGAGACCGAGCTCAAGCGCCGGTTCGGCATGCTCGGCGAGGTGCTTCTCGGCCACCTGCGCTACGGCACCCACAGCGGCAACTCGAGCTCGATGTGCCACCCGTACCTCCGCCGCTCGAACGCCGAATCCCGCTCGATCGCGATCGCCGGCAACTTCAACCTCACCAACTCGAGCGAGCTCTTCCGCAAGCTCGTCGAGTACGGCCTGCACCCCGTCGGCGACAGCGACACGGGCGTCGTGCTCGAGAAGCTCGGCTACTTCCTCGACCGCGAGCACGCCCACCTCGAGGCCACGATGGGCGAGGGTTCGTTCACGAACCTGAGCGGCGCCGCGCTCATGCGCGAGGTCTCGACCCAGCTCGACCTCGCCCGCGTGATCCGCCGCGCCACCGAGCACTTCGACGGAGGCTTCGTCTTCGCCGGCATGCTCGGAAATGGCGACAGCTTCGTCTGCCGCGATCCCGCCGGCATCCGCCCCGGGTTCTTCCTCGTGAACGACGACTGCATCGCGGCGGCGAGCGAGCGCGCCGCGCTGTCGACGGTCTTCAACACCGATCCGCGCGACATCGAACCCATCCCGCCCGGCCACGCGCTCGTCATCAAGAAGTCGGGCGCGTACGCGATCGAGCCCTTCACCGACCCGTTGCCGCAGCGCCAGTGCACCTTCGAGCGCATCTACTTCTCGCGCGGCAACGACCCGGCCATCTACCGCGAACGCAAGCAGCTCGGCCGCAACCTCGCGCCGCGCATCGTTCCGCTCGTCGAGGGCGGATTCGACCGGATGGTGGTCGGGTTCATCCCGAATACGAGCGAGACCGCATACATCGGCCTCGTCGAGGCCCTCAACGACGAGCGCCAGCGCTTCGCCGCCGAGGAGATCTGGCGGCAGGTGCAGGCGGGCACGGCGTCGCGCGAGTCGATCGCGGCGACGATCGAAGGCCGCGTCCGCGCCGAAAAGGTCGCGCACAAGGACCAGCGCCTCCGCACCTTCATCACGCACGACGCCGCACGCCGCGACCTCGTCAACCACATCTACGACATCACGCGCGGCACCGTGTTTCCAGACGACACCCTCGTCGTGGTCGACGACTCGATCGTGCGCGGCACGACGCTCCGCGAGTCGATCATCACCATGCTCGCGCGGCTCAATCCCCGCGCCATCGTGATCGCGAGCTCGAGTCCGCCCATCATGTACCCCGACTGCTACGGCATCGACATGAGCCAGCTCGGGCGCTTCATCGCGTTCGAGGCGGCCGTCGCCCTCGCGCGCGACACGGGCCAGTCCGCGGTACTCGACGAGATCGAGGCGAAGTGCACCGAGCAGGCCGGGTTCGCGCCCGAGCGCATGAAGAACCATGTCCGCCTTCTCTACGACCTCTTCACGCTCGGCCAGATCGAGTCGAAGGTCGCGGATCTCATCCGCTCGCCCTCGCTCGCGTGGAGCGGATCGATCAAGGTGGTCTACCAGTCGGTCGAAGGCCTCCGCACCGCGATGCCCGACCACACCGGCGACTGGTACTTCACCGGCGACTATCCGACCCCGGGCGGTTATCGGGTCCTCAACACCGCGTACCTGAACTGGCGCCGCGGTGCCGACGGTCGGCGGGCCTACTGAACACGGCGCGCGCGACGCGAGATGAGCGCCGTGCTTCTTGACGGAGCGCGCCGTTTCCGTTCTACTCTCCCCTTCCCCCACGGGGGACCGAGGGCGCTCGTGCGCCCGAAGTCATGATCGAACAAGGCATGCACGCGCACGCGGCACGCCGTTTCCGAAGCAACCTGGAAGAACTATGTCGCGCTATCTCGGTCCGAAGGTCAAGCTCTCGCGCAAGGTCGGAGTCCCCGTTGCGGATATCCCGAAGCACACTACGAAGCGCCAGCTTACGACCCCCGGCGTCCACGGCTTCCGCGGCCGCCGTCAGAAGGACTACGGCATCCGCAAGGATGAGAAGCAGAAGGTGCGCTACCACTACAACGTGCTCGAGCGGCAGTTCCGCCGCTACATGCGCGAGGCAGGCCGCCGTCCGGGCAACACCGGCGAAGTGCTGCTGCAGCTCCTCGAGCTCCGTCTCGACAATGTGATCCGCCGCGCGGGCTTCTCGCGCACGATCTGGGGCGCGCGCCAGATGGTCGCTCACGGTCATGTCCTCGTGAACGGCCACAAGGTCGACCGCCCGTCGTTCGCGATCTCGGTTGGCGATGTCGTCACGCTCCGCGAGGGCATCCAGAAGCTCGCCCGCGAGCAGATGGAGTCGATCCCGGGCCACCAGGTCCCGGGCTGGATCGCCGTCAATCCGTCCGAACTCTCGGCCAAGTGCGTGTCCCGTCCGACCTCGGATCAGATTCCGTTCGACGTGAACACGAACCTGATCGTCGAGTTCTACCGCTGATTCAGGTCGATCCGACCTGACCACGCGGCGGCGCGATGCATCCGAAGTCAACGATCCGAAAGGCCGGAGCACGCGCTCCGGCCTTTCTCCTTTCCGCGCAAACCCCGCCCGTATCGCCGTTTCACACGAATCCGCGCGTTTCTTTCTGTCGCGGGGCGCGGGCCTTTCCGATACCCTTCCCGCAATCCCATGATCAAGCTTCTCCGTGAATACAACCAGTGGATCCTCGCGGTCGGCGGGACGCTTCTCCTGATCGCCTTCCTCATGCCCAGCACCCTGCAGGGCATGGCCGCACGCAGCGCGTCGGAGAGCAAGGTGTTCGCCACCTACTCCGCCGGCTCGATCACGGGCGGTGACATCGACAACGCCCGCCAGGAGCTGCGCGTCATCGAGACGATGTCGCCCCAGCGCTTCGGCCGGCGCCTGCTCTCCGCGCTCGGCGCCGACAAGTCCGCCGACCACTGGATCCTGCTCACCCGGCTCGCCGCCGACTCCGGTCTGATCGGCGGACTCGCCGAAGGACGCGCCGAGGTCGCCGCGAGCGCCGCGAACCCGGGCGCCGGCGTGACGCCGATGTCGACCGAGCAGATGCTCCGGCTGATCGCTGGCACGACGGGCACGACCGACGAGACCGTCCTCAACGCGCTGACCAAGCTGCGCGGCATCGAGCGCATGGCGGGCATGACGGTCGCCATCGACCGCATCAGCGACCGTCGCCTCAAGAACTCGGTCGCGCAGGCGCTCCTGAGCGTCTCCGGCAACATGCTCGTGCTCGACGCACGCTCCAACAGCGGCATCGAGGTCATGGCGAAGCCAACCGACGCGCAGCTCGAGGAGCACATGCGCGCGCACGCCGACAAGATGCGGCCCGCGGCCAACATGATCGGCGCGGAGAACTTCGGCTACCGCCTTCCCGACCGCTTCAAGGCGGAGTGGATGACCATCTCGAAGGCCGATGTCGCGGCGACGGTCGCGAACTCCGAGGAACTGTCCACGATCGCGCTCAAGAAGCGCTTCGCGCAGAACCCCGCGAAGTTCGGCGCAGGCACCGGCGACGCAGCGAACTTCAGCGCGTTCGAGTCGATCGTGCGGACCTCCGTCACCGACGAACTCGTCAAGGCGCGCATGGACGAGATCGCGAAGTTCGCGACCGATCAGCTCGCGATCGCGCAGCGCTCGCTGAAGCGCGACGGCTCCTACTTCACGCTCCCCGCCGACTGGGCCTCGCAGATGCCGTCGTTCGAGTCGATCGCGCAGTCGATCGCAAGCGAGTTCGGCATCCCGATGCCCTCGTACCAGTCCGGCGGCGACGGCTGGATGACGGCCGCCGAGTTCGCGGCGCTTCCCGGCGTCGGCGCCTCGCGCACCGAACGCTTCGGCACCGCGACGAGCGTGAGCGTGCTGCTCGCGGCGGCGAAGGAGCTGTCGAATCCGAATCCGAGCACGCCGATGCAGGTGAACATCGCCGGCCCCGCGCTCAGCGGCGTCAGCGGCGACATCCACTTCGTCCGCCTGCTCGACGCAAGGGCTTCGGAGGCGCCCGCGGATCTCGCGTCGGTGCGCAGCGAGGTCGAGTCGGACCTCATGGCGCTGGAGCGCTTCCGCTGGCTCGAGGCCAACCTGACCCAGCTCGCGAACGATGCCGCCGCTTCGGGCATGCAGCCGCTCGCCGACCGCTTCGGAACCAAGGTCGAGACCGCCACAGGCATCGTCGAGGCGAACCAGTCGTTCCTCGCCTTCGGCAAGCTCGGCGGAGGACTCCCGCAGCTCGACAACGATCCGGCGGCGATCGCCGCGGTGGTCGAGGCCGTCTCGAAGATCCCCTACTCGGCCGACATGTCCTCGCTGCCCGCAGGCGAGCGGACGGTTGCCGTCGCGATCCCGGGCAAGCTCTGCGCCATCGTGCTCGAGGTGACCGCGATGACGCCGCTGACCGAGGAGCGCTTCGCCACGCTCGCACAGGGCATCATGACGCCGAACGGCGCGGGAATCGTGAACATCGCCCGCGACCGCGACGAGCAGATCGACCCGACGATCCTCTTCGGTTTCGACGCGCTGAAATCGCGCTACGACTACAAGAGCCTCGTGGCCGCTGACGACGCGCAGACCGACGCCTCCGGTTCCTGATCCCACGCAGGCGCCCCGCGAACCGACCACGGCAAACAGACATGACGACCGAACCACTTCCCGCGATCAAGTTCGAGGACTTCGCGAAGCTCGACCTCCGCGTCGCCACCGTGATCAGCGCCGAGCCGCACCCGAACGCGGACAAGCTGCTGAAGATCCGACTCGACGACGGCACGCCGGAGGGTCGGCAGGTCTGCGCGGGCATCAAGGCGTGGTACGACCCCGCGACGCTC
Organism: Planctomycetota bacterium; assembly: GCA_041163725.1. Lineage (GTDB taxonomy): Bacteria > Planctomycetota > Phycisphaerae > Phycisphaerales > SM1A02 > QWPT01. The sequence continues at coordinate 4,397 of JBEAQW010000176.1, read as the reverse complement.
GTCGGCCGGCAGGTCGTGATCGTCGCGAACCTCGAGCCCCGACAGCTTCGAGGCGAGGTGAGCCAGGGCATGATCCTCGCTGCGAGCGATCTGAAGCCTCTGGCAGAAGGGGCTGCATCCTCGGGTGAAGCGAAGCCCGGAGCCGACGAGCGCGATGTGGTCGTGCTTTCGGTCGAGAAGCCGGTGAAGGCCGGCTCGCGCGTTTCGTAGTTGGAGGCTCGTCCGCGCTGCGGCGCGGACTCGGCCGCGTGGACCAAGTCGTGCGTGGTCGTAGGCTCGTCCGCGCTGCGGCGCGGACTCGGCCGCGTGAATCAAGTCGTGCGTGGTCGTAGGCTCGTCCGCACGCGGGCGATCAGAGTTCCTCTTCCTCGGGCGGAATCGGCGGCGCGGCGGGATCTTCGCCGCCGACGCGTTCCTGCCGCGTGATCTCGGCATCGTGGATGCGCCATCCATCGCGCTCGGCCGCCACGGTGAAGCGCCCCTCGTATTCGTTCGTTCGGTCGTGCGCGTGGCCCCAATGGGTCACCCGTCCATCGACCTGCCATCGGGCGGCGACGGTGAATGCCCGGACGACCCCTTCGTCCAGATCGAGTTCGCCCTGCGATTCGACGCGCGTCTCGAGCGGACGGACGGCGATCACGCGGCTCATCGCACCGCCTTCCTCCTCCATGACGAGCGCTCGCCGTACCGACAGATAGGTCTCCTCGAGCAACTCGCCGGAAACGCTGCGTGCGAGCGCGTCGTAGATCGTCGACTCCGCCTCGTAGTCGAAGGCGCGGTAGAGATTCGCGTGCAGCGCCTCGAAGGTCGCTGCCGCTTCGGCCGGATCGAGCCCGGCGGGTGCACGGACACCGAACTCGAGCGCAGCCGGTCCGTTCGGCCGGATCACGAGCACGATCACCGCCGCGACCAGCCCCGCGCCCAGCGCCTCGCGGGGGGATCTGCGGCCGAGTGCCGCCGCGCCGAAGCACACGACGAACACGCCGATCGCGAGCGTACCCCACGCAGGCACGAGCGGCCTCGGCGACGCCGGCGCGGGCACGCGCTCCAGCCGAGCGTCGATGCCTCCCGCCGGTCGGTGCCAGGTGAAGCCGGGTTCGTCGCGCGTGAAGATCAACTGCGAGCGGAGCCCATCCGCCGTCCACTCCGCGGCGATCTCGAGCGGCGGCTTCGAGGGCAGCACGCTCAGCAGGTCGGGCGGATAGGCGGGCCACACCACGGCGATCGAGTCGGGCTGCGCCTTCAGCGGAAACGCGAGTTCGAAGCTCACCTTGCGCAGTCCTCGCCAGCCGCTGATCGGAAACATCGGCAGCAGCACTTCGTCCGGATCGTTCACAGACAGGGCGCGCACCACCGGCGCCACGCGCACGCCATCGATCTCCACAGGCATCTGCGCCGCGAAGTAGGCCTCGAGCCGCGGGGCGAGCGACGGGAGTTCGATCGGATCCACGCGCTCGGTGTTCTCGCGGGGGAACTCGAGCATCCAGTCGAGGAAGACGAGGTTGACCGAGACGGTCGCGACGAACTCGTCGCCCCCGACCGTGAACTTGAGATCGCAGTGCGGTCCGTCCTGCGGATGGCGCGCGCCCAAGTTGTCATTCGCGCGGATTCCACAAGGAACGGCAGCGCCGTGAACCTCCGCCGTGGTAGAAAATCCCACCGCGCAGGCGACCGCCGCGCAGCACGCAGGAGCCACCCATGATTGCACCCATCGCCCCGTCGCCGTCGCGCACGCCTCGCCGAGTTTCCGCCTGCGGATTTGCGTCTGCACTCTTCGCATCGGTGCTCATTGTCGCGACTTCCGCGGCGTCTGCACAGGACGCTCCCGTGGCCGGCGCCGCGGCCGCGACGACCGAGCGCCCGCAGATCCACAAGGTCCTCGCCGAGTCCGATCCCGATGTGCAGGCCTTCAACGAGCACATCACGATCCTCGCGAGCCCCTGGATGGAAGGCCGCCTGCCCGGAACGAAGGGCATGGAGCGCGCCATGGACTACATGGAGGACCAGTTCCGCAAGGCCGGCCTCGAGCCTGCGTTCGCTCCGTCGGACGGTTCCGCCAAGTCGTTCCGCCAGCCGTTCTCGCTCGGCGGGCGCCGTGAGGTGGTCGAAGAGTCGATCGTCGTCAAGTGCGGTGGCGCGGACAACGCGCTCGCGGTCGACAAGGACTTCAAGCTCACCGCGCTCGGCCGCAGCGGAAGCGCCGAGGGAGAGCTCGCCTTCGTCGGCTACGGCATCGAGGACGGCCCCGACGGCTACTCGTCGTTCGCCGAAGGCCACTCGCTCGAGGGCAAGATCGCCCTGCTCCTCCGCTTCGAACCGATGGACGCCGACGGCAACAGCCGCTGGTCCGAAGGCGGCAGCGGTTGGTCGGGCCGCGCGGGTTTCCAGGGCAAGATCTCCGCGGTCGCCAAGCGCAATCCCGCCGCGATCCTCGTCGTGAACACGCCCGGCGCCAACGATCCGCGCATCACGAGCCTCAACGCCGGCGGCGGTCGCGCGATGACCGATGTGCCCGTGTTCATGGTCGCGACCGAAGCCGCCGAGCGCCTCGTCGCCGCATGCGATGTCAAGCGCTCGCTGATGGATCTGCGGCGCCTCGCCGACGAGCCCGCGGAAGGCGTCGCGATGAGCTTCGATCTCGCCGGCTCGAAGCTGGCCGTCGCAGGCATCACCGAGGAGCGTCCCGTCACCGCCGAGAATGTCGTCGGTGTCCTGCCCGGTCGCGGCGCGCTCGCGAAGGAGGTCATCGTCATCGGCGGCCACCTCGACCACCTCGGCCAGGGCGACTTCGGCTCGCGCGAAGGTCCCGGCAAGCTGCACCCCGGTGCCGACGACAACGCGTCGGGCTCCGCCGGCATCATCCTGCTCGCGCACAGCCTGCGCGCGGCCTACGACGGAGAGCCTGAGGACGCATCGCTGCGCACAGTCCTCTTCGCGGGATTCAGCGCCGAGGAGAGCGGGCTCAACGGCAGCCGCCACTATGTCAGCAATCCGATCTACCCGATCTCCGACACGGCCCTCATGATGAACTTCGACATGATCGGGCGCATCCTGAACAACCGCCTGAGCGTGACGAGTTCGGGCAACGCGAAGGGCATGACCGAGTGGGCGCAGCCCTACTTCGACGCGTCGGGACTCACCGTCGTCCACACCGCGTCGCGCGGCGGAGGTGGCGGCGGCGGCAGCGACCATGCGAGTTTCCAGGCCGTCGGCGTGCCGATCCTCTTCGCGATCATCGCGGACTTCCACGACGACTACCACACCTCGCGGGACACGCTCGACCTGATCGACCGCGAGTCCGCGGTGAAGGCCGTGCGCCTCTGGCACGAGCTCGCGTTCGCCATGGCGAAGCGCGATCGCTTCGAGATGGACGAGGCCTCGGGACCGATGCGTGCGCAGCCGCTCGCGGTCCGCGTCGGCATGCGCACGCGCGAGGTCGACGACGAGTCCGGCCTCGATGTCGTCGCCGTCACCAAGGGTGGCAGCGCCGGGAAGGCGGGCATCCAGCAGGGCGACCGCATCGTGAAGTGGAACAAGAAGGATCTGCGCACGCGCGAGGAGTTCGTGGATGATCTCCGCACGCACCAGCCCGGCGACAAGGTGCAGGCCGTTGTACTGCGCGAAGGCAAGGAGCTCACGATGTATGTCGAGCTCGAGGCCGCGCGCCGCTCGAACAACTGAACCGGACGCCGCCTTCCGCGCGGCGCCGCGCTACAGCATCCGCAGTTCGTCCCGCAGGATCGCGGCGAGCTCGTAGTTCTCCGCCTGGATCGCCGCGCGCAGCCGTGCCTCGAGCTCGGCCCGCTGCGCAGGCGGGAGTTGCGGCACGAGCGCGTCGCGCAGCGCGCGAAGGGCCACGACATCGCCGAGCGAATCGAACGCGTCCGCGAGGCCGATCCGGTCGGCCGCCCCGCGCATCGCCTCGAGCCCCGCTTCGACCGTCCGCGCCGCATCGCGCGGCCGGCCATCCGCGAGGTGCCCCTTCGATGCGCAACGCGTCCGCAGAACGAGGACCGAGAACAGTGCGCCGTCGGCCCACTCGCGTTCGTGGGATTCGCCACGCCGCGCGACCAGCTCGATGGCGGCGAGCGCCGCATCGGCGTCGCGGAGCGCGCGTGAAGGGTCGCCGAGCGCCAGGAACGCCACCGCGCGCTGCTGCAGTTGGACGGCCTCCAGACGCAGCGCAGCCGCCTTCACGGCCGCGAGAGGCGCCTTGCGCGCGCCCAGGGCGTCCTCGCCGCCGAGCATCTCGTCGAGCACGCTCGCCCCTCCATCTGGCCGCCCGTCGCATTCCATCTGCAGCACTCCGAGTTCCACGCGGACCTGAAGCACCTCCCTGCCGTCGCGCGCCGTCACCAGACGGACATTCACCCGCCCCGGTTCGAACGGGAAGTCGC